>JBBQQZ010000190.1:0-7313 GCA_038215325.1 Tepidisphaerales bacterium
AGCATGTGTTTTCTCCCGATACGCGATACGCTCGTTGCCGAGGCACACCGCCACAGCCCGCGCCCACCGGCAAAAACTTGCCGCCAGTCATGGGCAAAATTCATCCGCCAAGGTACAAATTCTCTCCAGAGACACCCTCGCTTCTACACAACCTACCCCCCCCCGAATGTCCAGGATATTCGTAAAAAAGATGAAATTATCCGCGGATCGACCGTCCGGGGTTCTCGGTGAAGGCGGCTTGCGAATTCCCCGACAGTTCGTGTGCGAGCCGGGTAATTGATTAATGGGCGGGGCGCTCGCCGCCGAACGGCATAGTTACCCGATTCGCTTTGAGGCCGTGGATGGCGCGATCCACCGCCCGCCGTCCTGGTGGCGCGCCGGGAACCGGGTCTACGCACCGACCCAGTGGCTGGTCGGGCAGACCGCCAGCCAATCGAACATCTGCGGCAAGCCGCTGGCTCAACGTTATTGGGGCCAAACCGAACGGGACAGGTCCGAGTTATTCTTGACCCGGATCATTGTCGCATGTTTGGGCGATCCGGCGGATCGCGCCGTCCGCGCCGCTGTCCAGGGTCGCGACGGCGTCTTTGGTGAGTCGGCTGGCGAGGGCGTGGAGGCCGGGAGGGGATCGGCTTTGAACAATCGACCCAGCGGCGGATTTTACCGCCGACTTTTGCGGTCGAGGCGGTAAGAATGGGGAGCCGGGCGCGAGGTCGAGAACGCCCCGGCGTTTGCGCGTTGGTCGTCGCGATGAAGTTGCGACGCGTGATGCGGCAGCGGAGTGCTCTTTGAAATCAGAATACATTTCCGGCCAGAATGGCAGGGAATCCAGAATGTAGCAAATGTAGCACGCGCAAAGTGCGCCTGCGGCGTCGCTGGAGCGTAAGTGCTGTCACCCGCATGGGTTGGCGGGAATGCGGGGTGTAGCGCTGGATGTAGCATGCTACATTTGGTGTGCTCCATTCCTGGGTGCGTGGAAGGCATCGGGCGCGATGGGTCGCGTTTCATTTGTTGATCTGGATAGATGGATGGAGCCTTGAGCGCGGATAGGAGACTGGAAAGGGGCGTAGTACGCCGCGCACGAAGTAAGCGTTCTTTGGATGTAGCTTACTTCGTGCGCGGCTAATCGACGCGTTTTCCGTGAGAATGTCATTATAAGCGACACCGCGCGATGCGGTCCGTAAATTGCATCTCAACGGGCAGTACACCCCGTTCAGGGGCTTGGGCTCTTTTCTATTTCGCGTTGGTCTCCGAGATGAAGGTTTGGTGATGAAGGTTTCGTCGCGCGGATTTTATCTTCCGCGCGGGACGAACTTACGGACGAGTTTGTCCATACAGATTCATGGAGGCGGTTGTTTTATGGAACGCATACATGTGAAGTACATGCTGGTCGGCGGCGGAATCGCCTCCAGCGCGGCGGCGGAAGCAATTCGAGAATTGGACAAAACGGAGTCGGTCCTTTTGGCAGCGCAGGAAATCTCGCGCCCCTACGATCGCGGCCCGCTGAGCAAGGCGTACCTGCGCCGGCAAACCGAAAAGCGTGACCTGGTTACGCAGCAGGTTGGCTGGTTCGCGCAGAACAATGTGGAACTGCGGACCGGCAGGCGCGTGGTGCAGATCGACGTGCCGCGATCGGTCGTCATGCTCGACAACGGCGACGAAGTCTTCTTCGACCGGCTGATGATCGCGACCGGCGCCTCCCCCAAGCCCATCGGGCTTGGCGGCGGCGAGTTGCCCAACACGTTCTATCTCAAGACGATCGCCGATGCCGATCGACTGCATCACGCGATCGAGATCAGCCGCAATGTCGGGCACAACCGCGCGTGCGTGGTGGGTGCCGGATTGCTGGGCGTGGAGGTGGCGGCGTCGTTGGCGATGGTGGGGATGCATATCGATCTGATCCAGGCCTACGACACGCCGTGGCCGAAGATCGCGGGCGAGCAGACGGGCAAGTTCGTCTCGCGCCGATTGAAGAGCCTGGGCGTGAAGACCCACGACAACGTCCGCGCCACCAAGCTGGAAGGCGACGGGCGTGTGCAGCGGGCGATTCTGTCGGACGGATCGACGGTGACGACCGATTTTGTGATCGCTGCGGTGGGGTCGCAGGTGAATCGCGAGCTATTACGCTCGACGCCGATCGCGGCGGAGAATTCGATCCTGGTGAACGAGCGCGGGCAGACGAATGTCGAACACATCTACGCCGCCGGCGACTGTTCGGCGATTTTTGACCCGGCGTTCGGCAAGCACCGCGCCGCAACCCACTGGGACCACGCCCGCCAGACCGGCCGAATCTGCGGCATCAACATGGCGGGCGGGATGGCGAAGTACGACTCGGTCACCGCGTTCACCACCGAGGTCGGCGGGCTGACCGTTCACGTCTGGGGCGAAGGCCGATTCGTCAGCCACCGCCTCATGCGCGGCAACCCGCTGAACGACGACGGCAACTTCGCCGAAATCGGCGTCGCGACGGATGGCAGGATCGCGCAGGTCATCGCAGTAGGTCGCGATAACGAACACTGCCGCGTACGCGAAATGGTCCGCGAGCGGTTCCAGGTAAACGGGTTCGAAGAACAGTTCAAGGATCCCGCCCAGCCGTTGCCGGGGTAGGCCGTGCCGGGCAAAGCTCGCACATCGCTCAGGCCAGCGGTACAGTCCTACGCGACGGGCCGCCATGGAAGACGCCATCGAATCATCGCCCTCCGAGCCGCTCCAGCGATTTGATTCGCTGGCGGAGCCTTTCGCAAAAGCGATCGAAGCGATCGATCGGCAGGTCGCCGGCTTCGCGGATCGCCTTCGGCGCGGGTCAATTCTTCCGAACTCGATGGAGGCGTTTCGCATCAAGCTCACCTATCACTCGAATGCGATAGAAGGAAACACGCTCTCGCTCCGGCAAACACAATTGGTGATCGAAGGTCATTCCCCCGGCGAAGAGCGGTCGCTGCGAGAGATATACGAAGCTCGGAACCATGACCAGGCCCTGCGGCTCATCGAGCGCTGGGCTCGTGATCGGGGGGCTCGCGACCCGGGGGCGATACCGCTGACGGAAACGGACCTACTGGAAGTACACGGCGCGGTCCTGCGGGACATCGCCCCCAACGACGCCGGCCGGCTACGCTCAGAGCGGGTGCTGATCGCAGGGACCGGGTTTGTGCCTCCCGGTAGTCATCGCTTTGAGACGTTGATGCCCGAACTGCTCGCGTTGGCGAATCGCCCCGCCGTGCATCCGCTGATCCAGGCCGCCGAGTTGCACTACAACCTTGTGGCGGTCCACCCGTTCACGGACGGCAACGGGCGCACGGCACGACTGTTGATGAACCATCATCTGCTCCAGCGCGGCTATCCGTGCGTGATCGTCGAGGTGAACCGGCGCGGCGATTACCTGGCGTCGCTCGATGAAGCCAACCACGGACGCATCGAACCATTCTTCCGCCTGATGGTGTCCGGCTTGGATAAGACGCTCGAACTGCTTCAATAGCGAAAAAACCGCCGGCGGCTCTTTCGAGACGCCGACGGTTCGCGATTTATTCTGCTGTCGCGAGTGAATCGGACAACTTCAAACCGGTTTGGTGGTTTACTGAAGCAGTGACAGTACGTTTTGAGGGTTGGCGTTGGCCTGGGCGAGCACGGAGGTGTTCGCCTGGACGAGGATCTGCGCTCGCGTGAGCGACGCGGTTTCTGCGGCGAAGTCGGCGTCGCGGATCGCGCTCTCGCTGGCGGTGACGTTTTCCAGCGCCACGTTCAGCGAGTTGATGTTCGTCTCCAGCACGTTCTTCTGAAGCGCCCCGAGCCGGCCGCGGATGGTGCTCGTCTGGCGGATCGCCTCGGTGATGATCTTCTGGGCCTGGATCGTGTTGCCGCCCACCAGCGAGTTCTCCCCGCCGGAGCCGACCGTGGAAAGGAAGCCGACCACCTCGTTGCCGAGTTTGGTCGTCGCCACCGACGTGACGCCGATCTGGATCTGTCCCGCGCGGTTGACGCGTGAGCCGATCTGGAACTTCGCCCCGCCGCCGATGATCGAGAAGCTCGTGCCGGCGGTGCTGACGGTCGTGCCGAAGGCGGAGTCAAGCTGGAGTTCAACGTCCAGATCGCCCGAGCGAACCGACGCCTTCAGACCATCGACCGACGCCTCAGCGCCGTTGATGCTGACCGTCGCGTCCTGGCCGAAATCCTTGCCGTTGGCGAAGGAGCCTTCCAGCGTCTTGACGCTGACGAACTGCGATTCGCCGTACACCGTCGAATTAAACCGCACGCCGCCGGCAGAGGCGATCGCGCTGATGCCGGTCGATTCCTTGAGCTGGTTGACCGCGAACGCAACCGCGCTGTTGGCGGTGGCGGCGGCGAACGAGAGCTGCTCGGTGCCTTCGTTGCCGCTGATCTCGATCGTCACCGCACTCGTGCCGACGCCAGCGCCGGCGAAATCAACCTGCGCGAGCTGCGCGGAACCGGTCACCTGCACGGTGATCGTGTTGTAGCCGTTGTCGGGCAGCTTGGTGGCGTTGATCTGGAGCGTGTCGATCGCGGTGGAGGCGACACCCGACGTAATATAGTCGAGCCCGCCGTTCAGCAGTTTCACGCCGTTGAACTGCGTGGTATTGCTGATGCGGTTGATCGAGTTGAGGATCGAATCGACCTGCAACTGGTTCGCTTCCACTTCCTGACGGCTCAGCGCGCCGGTGTTGGCGGCTTCGTTGGTCAGCGACTGGAGTTCCAGCAGCAGGCTGCTGACTTCGCTCAACGCGCCTTCGGCGGTGTTGATGACGTTGTCGGCGCGGCTGGTATTTTCCAGCCCCTGGCGGATGCCTTCGATCTCCGATCGCAGCGTTTCGCTGGCGATCAGACCGGCGGGGGCGTCCTTGCCGCGATTGATGCGAAGGCCGCTGGAAAGCCGTTCCAGGTGCGTGTTGAGGTCTGCGTTGTTTTTGCCGAGGCGGGTCATCGCCTGAAGCGACGGGATATTGGTATTGATGCGGGCCATGGGTATCTTCCGTGATACGGGGTTTCTATTGCCAGCTATCCGTAGCTGGCGTTTTTGTCTCGTTCGTCGAACCGGAAACGCCGCCAAAATCCTGCGGCGACGTAACCAATCAGAAACAGGCAGATCGAACGGTCCGGTCGGGAGATTGCGATCGATCTGAAAACGAGCCGAGGCTCCGCATCGGCCAGAGGAAGTGGTTTGACGGGTGGGCAAACCTCCTTGTCTGAAACTTCGCCCGGCGATCCGTCGCCGGACATTCACTGTCGTTCTGAGTAATGGATTCGGCGTTCCGAACGCGCAAACTTTAACGCACCCCAAAGCAGTTCCTGCGCGTTGACGAACTACCGATAATAACATTCGCCGTTTTGCCGTCCCGGGCGCACCATTCGTTATGGGACGCTGCACCGCTGGCATACAATCGCTCAACGCACCATGGACCAAGACCGCCTCGAACGACTCCAGCGCCTCCTCGAAAAGGCCCGACAACTGCCCAAAACGCCCGGCGTCTACCTCATGAAGGACGACAAAGGCCGCGTCATCTACGTCGGCAAGTCCGCCTCCCTGCGCGATCGCGTCGCGTCCTATTTCCTCCCCTCCACCAAGCTCGAATTCAAAAAAGCCCCCATGCTCGAAGTCGTCGTCGATTTCGAAATCCTCGATACCGAGTCCGAAGTCGAAGCCCTGCTGGCGGAAAACCGGCTCATCAAGGACATCCAGCCGCGCTTCAACGCGCGGCTGATGGACGACAAAACCTTCCCCTACCTCCAGGTCACCACCGGTGAAGACTTTCCCGGCGTCTATGTCACGCGCGAACCGGCGAAAAAAAACGTCAAACTCTACGGACCCTTCACCAGCGTCTACCAGCTCAAAGAAGCCGTCACGCATCTTCAAAAAGCGTTCAAGTTCCGAACGTGTCATCTGGACATCCTTTCGACCGATGCAAAGCGGAAGTTCTTCCGCCCGTGCCTGCTCTACGCGATCAACCAATGCACCGCGCCGTGCGCGGACAAAATTTCGCTCGAAACCTACAACGACGACATCCGCAGACTCACGCGATTCCTCGATGGCGAACGCAAAGCCGTCCTGAAGGATCTCGAACGCGAGATGAACGACGCGTCGAAATCCCTCAACTTCGAAAAGGCCGCCAAGCTGCGCGATGAACTTAAAGCCCTCCAATCCCTCGGAGCCCGCGGGCGCAAGGAAGACCAGGAATACTGGCAGCCCGAAGCGTTCAT
This sequence comes from Tepidisphaerales bacterium, assembly GCA_038215325.1. GTDB lineage: Bacteria > Planctomycetota > Phycisphaerae > Tepidisphaerales > Tepidisphaeraceae > BPJO01. The sequence continues at coordinate 6,211 of JBBQQZ010000190.1, forward strand.
CCACAACCCCGGCGAAGGGGTCGCGGCGTTACAGGAGGCGCTCAAGCTGCCCGAACCGCCTCGCATTATCGAGGGATTCGACATCGCGCACCTCCAGGGCAGCGAGATGGTCGGTTCGATGGTCTGCTTCATCGACGGCGTTCCTTTCAAAAACGGCTACCGGCGCTACAAGATCAAACACGGCCAGGGCAACAACGACTTCCTTTCGCTGCAAGAAGTCGTCTCGCGCCGCTATCGCGACGCCGGTGCCCACATCGAACTCTACCCCAACCTCATCCTCATCGACGGCGGCATCGGGCAACTGCACGCCGCGATGGATGCGTTCAAGCTCATGGACGTCAAACCCCCGGCAGTCATCTCGCTGGCGAAAAAGGAAGAGCTGATCTACACGCCCACGTCCGGCGAACCCGTGCGCCTCCCCCGCAACCACCTGGGCCTCAAGCTCCTGCAATATCTGCGGGACGAAGCGCACCGCTTCGCCCAGCACTACCACCACATTCTGCGTCGCAAATCGACGCTGGACGAGCAGATCAAGCAAGGCAAGCGCCCGCCACGGAAGAAAAAGACCGCCCCGCCCGCCGACGCTCCCGTTCCTGCGCCGGATCCCGATCCTCCATCCTGACGCACCGCAATGTAGCGTGCTACATTCGCGCTACACCCGCCGCACGCCCTGCGTCGATCCGTAACTCATTGACCTGTGAACGCTTCCGAATCGCCGCCGCCAGCACGGGTCCGCCGCGCACTTTCGAGTGCGCTACATTTGTCACATTTCCTCAATACCCCGCCGTTCCGGCCGGGATTGATCGGGTTGCCAAAAATCATCGCGTAGCGCGAGCGCAGCCCACGACCCCGTTGTGAAACGCAGAATCGCGGGCTTCGCCCAGCTACGAAGGCGGCCGCAGCGCACCGCGCACGGACTCTCCATATAGACCCCCTGCGCTGCGCGATTGTCACGACAAACGCGCAGCGCACGCCGATTATTTCTGCAAGGATTTTCGACCGATTCATTAAGCTGCATTCACGTGGATCTCACCCGCATTTTAGGTCGACACGTCTTCCCACTTCAGCTACCGTTTAGCCGTTGCGGATCGCTGTGTTTGCGA
>JBBQQZ010000191.1:0-7262 GCA_038215325.1 Tepidisphaerales bacterium
CGGTTCTCGTTCTTGTCGTCGCGGGATCGTTTCAAAGAAAAATCCGGCGGCGCTGCGCGATTGTCGTGACAAATGCGCAGCGCGGGGGTCTATGTGGAGAGACGCTGCGCGCGTGCAGTTCGCGCGTGGCGGGTTCATTGGAAAGTGAAGAGCGGTGTGGGTCAGAAATGTGGGCGCGGATGTAGCATGTTGCGCTGCTTTTTCGACCCTCGAAATCGTAAGTGATGGCCGGCCAGCAGTTACGATTTTTGGGGGATGTAGCAAATGTAGCACGCGCGCAAATTTGCGTCGTTGGGATTGCAGCTTCGGGTCGCCGCCGGAGAGGGGGGGGGCTGGATGGCGCGATCAGGTCGATACAGACGGTTTCGGGAAAAAATCGCGAACGCTCGCACTGAATCCGCTGACGACGGGGTTGGCGGTGATGGTGTCGGCTTCGGCGATGATCTGCCCTGTCCCGTCGGCGCGATGGACGCGTACATTTCGGGTGTCAGGGTTGACGATCCACAGCAAGTCGACGCCGGCACGCAGGTAGTCGGTGACTTTGCGCTCGACCTCCTGTGAGCGGTCGTTGGGCGACAAGACTTCGACCACCAGATTGGGTGCGACGGTGATGCGCTCCTCTGTCGGACCCGCCAGCCGATCCGTGCGGAAGATCGCGACATCCGGTCGCCGGCCATGATCTTTACGCCAGGGGAAGCACATCACGGCGATTTCCGTTGCCACCCAGCCTTCGCCACTTCGCCGCAGGGCGTCGCGAAGAAGAGCCATGATTTCGGACGCTACCCAACTTGAAATTGCTGACATGTTTTTCTCCACGAGCTTCCCATCGACCAACTCATAGAGCTTGTCGTCCGGCGGGTTGAGAAATACGTCCACCGGGTCGATCAAAACCGGCGGGGGTGTAAGTGCGTGTGACATGTGGCCGATACCTCTTGCCAAACTATATCACACCACTGGCTGCGGCGTGTTCCCAAACCGGCTGTCGGCGACGTTCAGACGCCGGTTGGTGCTCGGGGCCGGGCCTTTGATGCCCATGATAATGACCAGGACGACCATGAATGCGACGTTCATGACCAGGAAGTAGATCGCCGCCCAGCCATCGAGTGCGACATTGGTGCGGCCCTTGGTGATGACAACCAGTGTCGCGGTCGCCAGCAGCATGCCCAGCGAAATCGGGATCAGCCCGCCCCAGGCGAGGCGCATGAGCTGGTCAAACCGGAATCGGGGCAAGGACCAGCGAACCCACATGAACACGAACAGGATGACGATCGCCTTGCTGAAGAACACGCACATCCGCAGGAAGCAGAGCACGATGCTTTCGCTCCAGGACGGGTTGTTCGGGAAGACGTTTCCGCCGGTGATTTTGGCGTACGCCCAGTCGAGCCCCGGCAGATGCCAGCCGCCAAAGAACAGTGCGACACAGACGCAACTTGTGGTGATCATCCCGGCGTATTCGCTGAGGAAGAACAGCGCGAATCGCATCGACGAATACTCGGTGTGATACCCGCCGACCAGTTCCTGCTCGGCTTCGGCCAGATCGAACGGGGCGCGGTTGGCTTCGGCATGAATGCAGATCAAAAACAGCACAAACGCCAGCGGCTGGGCAAACACGTTCCATGCCGGGATCGGGATCACGCCGGCCAGCATCCAGTAGCGGGCCTGCTGGTCAACGATGTTCGCCAGATCCAGCGTGCCGAACATCAGCACCACGATCAGTACCGACAGCCCGAGCGGGATTTCGTAGCTGATCATGCTGGCGGTGGCGCGGAGTGCGCCGAGGAACGAGTACTTGTTATTGGAGGCCCACCCGCCGATCACGATGCCGTACACCGCAAGCGATAGTGTGGAGAGAACGAACAGCAACCCGATGTTGAGGTCCGCCGTCTGGAACCGCCAGCCGGAGACGTAGTTGGCGAAATACTGCTTGCCATTGAGGTTGAGTGAGGCACCGGCGCTGTCGACGACGTCGATGGCGGTGGGTTCGCTGCGCAGGCTGCTGTACCAGGGCACTTCGGTCGCCACCGTCTGCTTCGCGCCCGCGAGGATCTGCTGATCCGTCTGCCCGGCGATCTTCTGCGCCGTCACGTCGATCTGGTGGGTGCTGACCTTCGTCCCGCCCCAGGGGACGATGACCAGCGAAACGATGACGGTCAGCATCATCAGGATCGGCGCGATCGTAAAGAGGATTTTATCTACTCCGCCCGGGCGAAAATCTTCCTTGACCAGGAACTTCAGCCCATCCGCCATCGGCTGGCCGAGACCCCAGAAATGGAACTTGGGCATAAACGGCAACCCGAACCCAAACCCCACCCGGTTCGGCCCGACGCGGTCCTGACACCATGAAGCGACTTTCCGCTCCAGCAGAATAAGGTAAGCCACCAACCCCAGCGACATGCCAAAAGCGAGCAGGCCGATATAGAGCCAGGGGGCGTGGAGGAATTCGGTAAGCGATAGTGCGAGCATAGGCGATCTCTTTGGGCGCTTAGCTTACAGATTCGTCGACAGAGGGGTAGGGGGTGGTGATGATCACTTCATGGGCTGTAGAGGTACACCCAGATCAAGCAGGAACTTGCGCGAAGTGTGACCGGGAGGAGCCTCCATCAAGACCTCCAACGAGCCGGTCCTTCGGTCTTTGGAGATGACCAGCGGCACGGCGTCTGACGTCGCCGGCTGCCTGGAATGTCCCTCCAGTACCCAGAGCGAGCGAACGCTTTCCGGAAAAAAAACGAGATGGATGACATCGGTTTGGAGCCTTGAGGTATTGAGATCTCGCACTTCTTGAAGAACGCGACGCTGTTCTCCCAGCGTCGGCCCGTACCCGAGTTGCTGGCCGTTCGTTTCGCGAAGATTCATGAGGCACAACGAGGTGTACAGCCCAAGGCACACCACGAGCATCACGGCCAACGCCTGCCCCAGTTTACCGGGTATCTGTTCACGGCCGACAAACACAAGGACCAGGTACGCCGCCAGTGAACCATTGAAATAGTGGTCGACTGCGATGGGTCTGATGATGGCAAACAGTGCCGCTTGCAGGACGATGATGGTCAAGGCAACAATCGCCAGATGAGATTCGACGGTTGCGCCGGCTCGCCGCTTTCGGCGTGTGGTGATCTTGAGCGCGTGGAGCACGCCAATTCCAAACATCAGGTGGACAACCCAGGTCCCCGCGCGCGCGACTTTTTGCACGACCGCGGCGGGACCGTCAGCGTAGGCGGGCATGATCCTAAAATCTGCTGACAGGACGCGCGATCCGGAGAATGCGAAAAGTGACGACTGTCCGCGCGATTGCTTGGGCATGGGGTACGGATAGCCGTCGATCAGTCCCGTCACGAAACGGACTGGTTTTGGTGCAACCCCAATGGCAACAGGTACTTGCGAATAAATGTACGGTGACAAAGGCAACAGCGCGGCGATGCAACCGATGGAAAGCTGGCCCACGAACCTGACGGATGAGCTTCGATGTCGCCAGACCGCGTGCGCGAGCAGCCCCGCAACCAGCGTTACCGCCGAAGTATGGATGGAGATCATGACCCCCATCAGCGCGCCGAGCGTCACAAGTTTCCATGCGGCCGGCCGGCGCAGATAGCTCGCGTAAAGCGCGAGCAGGCCAATCGACAATGGAATATTGAACGAGTTGTCCCACAGTTGCCGGCTATAGAAGGCGATGGCGGGGCAGACCGCCAGCGCAAGCACCGTGTCCCGCCGAAATCCCGCTGACCCGGCGAGCCAGAATGCCGCCGCGATGGTCAGCCCGTAAAACGCGGCCGCATGGATCGTTACGATCGCATAAACGTCGTGCGTGACCAGTAGAATCAGCTGATACAGCCAGGTCGGGATCGGTCCGTAGAAGAAGTCAAAGGTGCCGAGCAAACCGTGGGGTGCCGGTCGTCCCGAAGCATTGGCTAGGAGTGCGTTGATGATCAGCTTCGGTTCGTCAGCGATCCACAGCGCAAGGCCGGGCATCGCCACGGACATTACCGCGCCGAACAGCACGATGGGTGCTACCAGAATCGCTGACCACCGCGTCGCAGGTGGAGCGCGACCCCGACTTTCATCGGAAGCTTGCTCGGGCTCATGGGTGGACGCAGTGGACAACGCGACGGATGGTACCAACGCCGCTTGAGCAAAACAAAACACGCGTTGATCCGCGCGCCGCGTCACCAGCTGAGTTTGCCGAACCGAAGCTTGCGCAGACGAGATGCCCTACGTCCCAGCGCCCAGACCATCGGCAACACGACCGAACCGGCGGCGATCACGAATGCGACCGGGTGCCACCAGTATTCCACCAACGATGTCGTATGCACCCACGGACCTGCAAACGGCGCGAAAACCGGATGCCCGCGCAGCGCGTCGATGTTGGTCGGGGGCATTAGCGGGTGCCAGAGCACTGAGAACTCAGGCGCATACCACGCCAGCGACTCGAGTGCGTAGTTTCCCATCGTCAAATACTCCAGGCCTCGCTGATCGTAGAAGAAGCCGCTCGCTCCAACCCAGAATGATGTCGTAGTGACCAAGACAGTGACGATGAGCCATCCGGTGGAAAGCGTTGCGTACGCCAGCGTCAGCCTCGCGAGCGCCAACGCCGCGGGGATCGAGGCGAACAGCAGGAATCGGGGGCCCCAGAACCATCCGCCGTACCATGACCACCAGCAGGAATAAACCAGCAGCAATCCGAGCGTAAAAATCATCCACACGCGTAGAACCGGGATCGGCGACGACCGGTGATCCGGATGCAGCGCGCAGAACAACCCGGGCGCGAAGAACGCCAGCCCCTTCCCGAAAGAGACCGTCAGTCCGAGCAGGCCCAGCAGGATGGGATATGAGAATCCGGGCAATCCGGAGTACGGTGACAGCGATACGAACCCTTGGTCCACGCCATATCCCGCCTCCAAAGGCGAACCGCGGCGCAGCGTGTTCTCGGCCATGATGACTAGCGCGGCAAGGACGATGGGTAGAAGCCAGCGCAGTCGCTTTTCCACCATGATCCGGTCGATCGCCACCGTGACCAGCCCTACCAGTGCCGCAGGCGTGTTCGCCACCGCCAGCGCGGCGAGGATCGATCCGGTCACCCATCTGCCTTCCAGCAGCAGCAGCAATCCGATCGCCGCCCAGACCGCCGTGAAGACTTCGCCGTAGAACTCCTGAACGTGCCGTGGAAACATCGACGCCATGCACAAGAGCACTGCAAATCGCAGCCGGACGGTCATCGACCCGAGGCTGTTGCGCAGCAGCAGGATCGCGATTGCGAGCGTCAGGTGGACCAAGTTTATCCTGGCAACCCACGGCGCCGGCTGCGAATGAACCCACGCGCCCAGTTCGTAGAGGGGGGTGGCGGTCATCGGTCCGACGAGCGAGTACTTATCGGGCGTCAGCGCGCCACTCGAAAGCAGCCGATCGAGTTGCTCGTACCGAAGCAGTCCGTCGTTTCGGATGAATAGCGGGCCGGTCCAGAGCGTCAGCAACGCCAGGCCGAGGAGCAGCCCTCCCAGAAGCCTTGACCAATCAGGCGCACGACGCTCGGGCGTGGAAGTCATAGTTGAACCTAGAGAAAACGCCGGGACCGCGAGCGACCGAATATAGAAACTCGGCTCGCGGTCCGCCATCTCCGGGTTGTGTGCGAAAACAGCGAGGTTCAGATAGAATGCCGAATCCTTGAGAGGAAACGAACCAATGCAGCAGAGTCTGTCGGGTAAAATCGCATCTCGTACCGCCGTCGTCGGCGTCATTGGCTTGGGCTATGTCGGTCTGCCGCTGATGGCGACGTTTCACCGGGCGGGGTTTCCGGTCATTGGGTATGACGTCGATCCCCGCAAAATCGCCGCCATTCACAAGGGGGAGAACTATCTCAAGCACCTTGGGGCCGATCTGGTCTCGAAGATGCAGACCGGCGCCAAGTTCGACGCCACCGCCGACATGGGCCGGCTGGGGGAGGCGGACGTCATCATTTCCTGCGTTCCCACGCCGCTGGGCCATCATCGTGAGCCGGACCTGTCGTATATCGAAAAATGCTCCGACGACATCGCCAAAACGCTTCGCCCGGGGCAACTCATCATCCTCGAATCCAGCACCTACCCCCGCACCACGCGCGATGTCATGCTGCCCCGGCTTGAAAAAGGCGGGTTGAAGTGCGGCAAGGACATCTTTGTCGCGTACTCCCCCGAGCGCGAAGACCCCGGCCGTAAGGATTTCAGCACCCAGACCATCCCAAAACTGGTCGGCGGGATCGACAAAATCTCCGGCGAGCTCGCCACCGCGCTCTATACCGCCGCCATCGCCAAGGTCATCCCCGTCGAAAGCGCCGAGGTCGCCGAGGCCGCCAAGCTGCTGGAAAACATCTATCGTGCTGTCAATATTGCACTTGTGAACGAAATGAAGGTCGTTCTTGATGCGATGGATATCGACATCTGGCAAGTCGTCGATGCCGCCAAGACCAAGCCGTTCGGCTTCCAGGCATTCTATCCAGGCCCCGGTTTAGGTGGGCACTGCATCCCGATCGATCCGTTCTACCTCACGTGGAAAGCCCGTGAGGTGAACATGCCCACCCGCTTCATCGAGCTGGCAGGCGAAATCAACGTGCAGATGCCCGAGTTCGTCGTCCGCAAGGTGCAGCTCGCCCTCAACGACGACGGCAAGGCCGTCAAAGGCTCGAAGGTGCTCATCGTTGGCCTCGCCTACAAACCCGACATCGACGACGTCCGCGAAAGCCCCAGTTTCGAGCTGATCGAAAAGCTCGAACATCTCGGCGCTCACGTCGATTACAACGACCCCCACGTCCCGCAAACCCACAAAATGCGGCACCACAATCTGAACATGCACAGCGTCCCGCTGACCCGCGAATCCTTGGCCGGCTACGACTGCGTGCTGATCGCCACCAACCACAGCACGTACGATTGGCAGATGCTGGCCGATCATTCGAAGCTGATCGTCGATACGCGGAATGCGATGGCGAAGGTGAAATCGCCGAAGGCGCGGGTGGTGAAGGCGTAGCGGTATGGAAGCGGGTTGGCTGCCGAGGTGCCGAGACGCAGGTGAAAAATGGCAGTTCGCTGCTATTGTGACGCTATCCTGTATCTCGGAATAGCAGGCGACTATCCACGATAGTACGCCCAGCCGAGCAGGGCAATTGAGATAAGCGGTGGCAGCACGATCAGTGGAAGAAGAATCAAGCAACCCTTGGTTGTGCGATAGTAGACGCGGTTGTACGCCGCACGTTTTGGGTTGGTCAGCCAGCCCCAGCCTCGCGGCGCTTTGAAACCGAGCGA
>JBBQQZ010000192.1:0-7254 GCA_038215325.1 Tepidisphaerales bacterium
TCGTCGATCTGGTCGGGGATGACTTTGAACTCTTCGCCTTCGATATCCAGCTTCACGACCGTGGCATCCGGTTCCAGCGAGGGCAGGCGGATGCCGTTGACCTCGATCACGCCCCGCTCGACGACGCGGCCGTTGCTGTCGGCGGTGAACTGGACTTTGCCGTTGGTGGTGGTGATGGCGCAGTGGCGGATGACGGGGTCAAAGCCGTTCAGCGACAGATTCGCCTCGGCGATCGCGCAGTTGCTTTCGACCGCATCCACGCAGACCAGCCGTTTCGGCTGCATCGAAGCCAGCACCAGCGAATAATGCCCGTGGTGCGTGCCGACATCGACGACCAGTTCTTTGCTCAGATCGAGGTTTTTGGCGACCCATTCGTATTCGAGCTGCGTGTACGGTTTGACCGGGTCGTACCAGGCGGTGGCCTCGGGGGTGGCGAAGAAGAACCGCATCGCGTGCCTGCCGACGCGGAAGGGCTTGATGTACGGCCGGAAGGCGGCCGCCTCGTTCGTTTCGGTCGCTTGCGGTACAGTCATGCTTATGGCGCTTTCTCTTCAATATGACGAAGCCAAAGTCGTGGCCGACTACTTTGCCAAACACCCCCGAACAGGGGTCATGATCGATGTCGGTGCCCACTTCGGCACGTCATTCCGGGGCTACCTGAACCAAGGCTGGCGCATCATCGCGTTCGAGCCCGATTCGACCAAGCTCGAAAAGCTGAAACCGTACCTCGCCCACCCCAATCTCACCTTCTACCCCGCCGCCGTCGGGAATAAGCCGTCGGAGGGCGTGCAGTTTTATACCTCGCCCGAGTCGACCGGCATCGCGTCGCTCGTGCCGTTTCGGGAATCGCACACGCCGTCGGAGCGTGTCTCGGTCGTCACCCTGCGGGACGAACTGGCCAAACTCGGCATCCCATCCATCGACTATCTCAAGATCGACACCGAAGGCTACGACCACCAAGTCCTGCTCGGCCACGACTGGAACGTCCTGCCCGAAGTCGTCATGTGCGAATTCGACGAAATCAAAACCCGCCCGCAGCACTTCGACTACCACAAGCTCGGCGACCTGCTTTTATCGCACGGCTACATCGTTTACTGCTCGCAATGGGCACCGCTGATCCAATACGGCAGCGGGCACGCGTGGCATTCAATCGCCGCCTACCCGTGCGAGCTTCACCACGCAGACGCGTGGGGGAATTTCATCGCGATCCGGTCTGACGCACATCCCGACACGATGGAAGCGATCATCGAGCCGCATTTTGTTCCCCCTCCCGGTACGCCGGGAGACGGTTAGGGCGAGGGCAAGTCACTCGGGAGATCGTGCCCTTACCTCACCTTTCTCCCATGGCTACATAACAGAGGGAGTATTTATGCCGCCCGTTCGAGGCGTTTCGGTTCGTCGGTAAGACGCTGGCCGATGAACTCGACGATTTTCTTTACGCCCGCGACATAGCTGAAGCGTTGTTTCACGAACGATCGCTGGGCCCTTGATATCTCCGAACGCAAAGTGTCGTCACGTGAATGACGTGTCAGTTGCTGCGTCAACTGATCGGACGATTCGAATGTCGTCTGGTCGAGGAGCGGCAGGATCTGGCCCGATTCGGGCATGAAGCCGCCTCGCTGAAGCCGTCGAATCGTCGCAACATGATCCACCGCGCCCGGCGAGACGTCGCAGGCATCGAACGCGGTCAGGGTCTGCGTCAACAGTTCGCGATGTTCTTCGTCCAGTTGCAATTCGAGCTGCGCCGTGGTGTCGGCGTCCGACTTGGCGAGTTGGAGCAGGTCGATGACGGAGTGGATGAGCTGCGTTCCCGGGTTCGCCCGCATCAGGCAAAACCCGCCCGCCGCGATCGCGTCGAGAACACGCTGGTGGGCGATGCAGACGAACGGTTCGAGCACCAGGTTAATCCCGGCCTCGCGCGTCAGTTCCTCCAGCGGCTCACCATATGCCACAGTTCCGCGGGCGTAGCGGGCGAAATCGGGGTGTTTGTCCCAGCCTTTGCCGTAGATTTGCAGGTCCAGGCCCAGATCCTCGCACGCGCGCTTCGCCCAGGTAAGCCCCTGCTGTCGAAAAAGCTGGTTGTTCAGGCGATCGAACAGGCGAGTGGTCGTTTGGCGGATGAGCGATTCCTCGGCCTGCACTTCCTGCTCGCGCATCACGTCGACCAATAGTCGGCGCACGTCGCCTTGTGTGGGCAGGGAATTGCCGGCCATGTACGTCGCGATCATGCGGTCGCAGGCGGCGTCGATCACTTCACGCGATTTACCTTCGCTCTCGCGTGTCAGTTCTTCACGCATCTGCTCGGACGTCTGCGACCAGTTCGACACGTAAATCACCTGCTGCCCGCGCCCGGTCCAACTGGTCGGGCGAGCGGGGATGCGGGTGAGTTTGCGGAATTCCAAGCACTGCCTCGCCGGATACGCGTAATCATCCACCCACCGCTGTAGCGACGGTGCGAGCACGAAATCGCGCGGCGTGATTTTTCGCCCGGTGTGGGGCGTCATCAGGTGCGAGAGCAGGTCTTGGATCCAGTTAACGAACGGGATCGCGGGGTGGAAGAGGTCGCCATGCTCGAAGCGGTTGTGATCGATCTGGAAAATGAGATCGGGCTTGAACTCCGCGATCGTCCGCCGCATACCGACTTTTGTCAGGCCGTGGTGGGCCGATGGCTCGACGAGGATCTGCACCTCCCACCCGATCTGCCGGAATGCGTCTGCGGCATCCTTGGTGGAGTATTGGAGGACGGTGCTAAAGCGGGTGGTCGTCAGCAGCACGCGCGGTGCGCGGTGCGACTTGCCCGCGAACACCATCGCGAAATGGTCGGCCGGCAGTGCGTTGTAGTGTGCCGCGATCTGCTGCTTCGATCGCTCGTCGATGGCCCCGAGTTCCGCGAGGGTGATCTGCAGGATTTGCTCCATCGGTTTCGGATCGGTGCCGAGTTTGACGCTGAGCTTAGGGAACGGCAGGTAGCGGTCGGTATTCATCGCAAGCCGGAACTGCTCGCCCCAGCGCGGGCCGACGTACCAGAGCACGTGCTCGGCTTCAATCGGCCCTTCAGCGCCGGTGAAATCGTGCAGCAGGAAGCAGGCGAGGATGAGTCGCGGATCCGGTTCGAACAGGAAGATCGGCTGACGCCGCCCAAGCAGGAGCACGGGGGACGCTCGGACGATTGCGTCGAAGGCGTATCCGTCGCCGATGGACAGAAGCGCCAGGGATTCGCCTTTTTCGGCGTTGGGTTTGAGCTGCGCAGCGACCGTCGTCGCCGCCGCCTGCGGGTCATCCCCGCCGGCGAGCAGGGTGCGCCCGCCGTCCGGGCGGGTCATCAGGATGCTGGGTTTACCGCCTTTGGAGGGATGAATCTGATACGCCTGCCCCACCGCCGCATCCGCGATCACCCGGTAAATCTCCGGCCGATGCGTCCGCAGCGCGGCAAGGTTCTTCGATAACCTCAAGTGCAGCTTCTGCTGGTCGGATCGGGTCTTCACCAGCTCGAGTGCATCGGCGGCATCGGACCAGCGTTCCCGCTGCATGTGCAGCAAAGCCACCGCCGACCAGGCGCCGTCGCTCAGTGAGCCGCTTAGATCGGGCAAAAGCCGGTCCGCCCGGTCCCAATCCCCTTCCCGCACCGCCGCGACAAAATCACTGGCAATCACGAGCCGCTCCGATGCCTGCATGGTCGTCGACGACACTGGGTGAATCTCCTGCACCTCTTATCGGACGAACGAGAGGATTTCCGATTGCCAATTTCCGATTGCCGAATGGAATCTGCGTCATCGCCTTCATTCGACATTCGGCATTCGCCATTCGACATTTCCATGCGTCCTATAAATTCATGGAATCGCGTTCCCTCCGTCGATATCGAAGTTACCGCCTGCCGCCGGAGGATCCGTGTCGATGAGCCGCAAAGTCTGTTCGCTCGATCAACTGCTCGCCACCCGCGAGCGGGCCCGCGCCGAGGGCAAATCGGTCGTTCACTGCCACGGCTGCTTCGATGTCGTCCATCCCGGGCACATCCACCACCTCCAGCACGCGCGGTCGCTGGGCGATATTCTGATCGTCTCGGTCTCCAGCGACGCCCACGTCAACAAAGGCATAAGCCGCCCGCTGATTCCGGATGATTTGCGGGCGTCGAGCCTGGCGGCGTTGGAATGCGTCGATGTCGTCTATCTGAACGACTACCCCACGGCCGTCGAACTGCTGGAACAGCTCAAGCCCGACATCTACGTCAAAGGCCGCGAGTACGAAACCAGCGTCGATCCCCGCTTCCTCAAGGAACGCGACACCGTCGCCCACAATGGCGGCGAGGTCTACTTCTCGTCCGGCGACGTGGTTTACTCCTCGACCGCGCTGATCGGCGCGTTACGGGACACCGGCGCGTTCAACACCGAAAAGATCACCCGCTTCGGCCGCCAGTACGGCGTCGGGCCTGGCGCGGTCGAAGCCACCCTCCGGCGCTGCCAGGACGTGAAGGTCGTCGTCATCGGCGACTACATCCTCGACCGCTACCATTTTTGCGAAGCCACCGGCGTCGCCGGCGAAGGCCCGATGATGGCGTTGCGGGCGATGGCGAAACAAGAATTCGACGGCGGCGCCGCGATCATCGCCCGCCACGCCGCCGCGATGGGGGCGCGAGCCACGCTCGTCACTGCATTGGCCAAAGACAACGAATCGCACCAGGTGACGCTCCGCCTGCAAGCCGAGGGCATCGACACGATCGCCGCCGATCACCGCAAGCAGCTCGTCGTGAAGAACCGGTACGTAGTTGACGACCAAAAGCTGTTCAAGGTCGACGAAGGCGGCTCCGCTCCGCTGGATAGCCGCCGCGAGCAGCAGTTGGCGGAGCAGATTTTGGAAGCTGCCAAAGACGCCGGCTGCGTCATCTTCGCCGACTTCGGGTATGGGCTGATCACGCCCGGCTTGCTTGATCGCGTGATGCCGCAACTTCGCGCCACCGTCCCGATCATCACCGCCGACGTCAGCGGCAAGCAGTCGAACCTGATGCGGTTCAAATCCGTCGACCTGCTCTGCCCCACCGAACGTGAACTGCGTGAAACGCTCAGCGATTTCTCCAGCGGCATCGGCGCGGTCGTCTCCGAACTATTGCGCACGACCGAAGTGCGTGCGGCGCTCATCACCCTCGGCAAGCAAGGCCTTGTCGCCTGCAACTGGCCAAACGGAACCTGGCAGGAATCGAACGGGCGCTTGAGCACGGACTACCTGCCCTCGCTCTCCAGCAGCGCCGTCGATCCGCTGGGCGCTGGCGACGCTCTACTGGCCGCCACCAGCCTGGCGCTGGCGACCGGCGCGTCGCTCCAACAAGCCGCCTTCATCGGCTCCCTCGCCGCCGCGGTCGAAATCCAACAGGTCGGGAATGTGCCGGTCAGCAGCGACATGATCATCGACGCGATGGTGGAATTGATGGGCGGCAGAACCAATGTCGCCGGGCTTGTGGCGTAGGGACCAGTGTGTCGTGATGAGTGTGTCGTGAAAGACCCTCGAGTCCTTTCACGACACACTCTTCAAACCACACGAGCGACAGAATGCGATAGTGAACGGTACGAATCATGATTGATCTTTCCATCATCCTCCCCACCTGCAACCGGGCTGCGCTTCTGAGCCGCTGCATCGAAACTATCGCCAGCACGGTGAAGTGCAGTTGGGAGTTGATTGTCATTGACGGCGCGAGCAAGGACGACACGTGGGATCGGCTTCTGCGGCATCAGCGCGAACTGGGCGACCGCATGAAGGTGATCCGCGAGACGGAGCGGCGCGGGTTCGTGAAGGCGATGAACCAGGGATTCCTCCACGCCCGCGGCCGGAACATGATGTGGATCAACGACGATGCCCGCCCGCTGCCCGGAGCGCTCGACGAAGCCGTCCGGCAGATCGATCGCGTGCCTGCGGATGTCGGTTTCCTCGCGATGTTCCACCGCTGGCACTCGCCGCGGAATGTCGCGTATCAGACCAACGTCGACGGCCAGCTCTACAGCCTCTGCCACATCCGCGGCACCCTCTACGCCAATTTCCCCATCGGCCGGCGCGAATTGTTCGACCGGCTGGGCTATTTCGACCAGCGTTACGCCTTCTGCGCCGCCGACCCGGATCTGTCGCTCAAGGCGTGGTTCAACGGCTACCGCGTCGAGCCCGCCTGGGGCGTCTGCCTCGACCACGACGAACACCAAGACGACCGCCGTGTCGAAGACCTCCCCCGTATGACCGCCGACAACGAGCGCCTCTTCGCCAAGTGGAACCTGCCGCAGCGAAATCCGCTCAAGAATGACTTTGATCCGTCGTTCCCCTGCACGCTGCGAGGCATGAATGAAGCCGCGAAGGAAGCCGCGTAGCGACAAATGGGTGCCACGGCTTGGTACGCCAAGCCGTGGTACGCGTTCGAGCCTTCCACGGCTTGGATTACTAAGCCGGGGCACCCAGACCGTGTGAGGAATGTGCGATGCTTCAAAAATTCCCGCAGGTCAGCTTCGTGATCTCCACCCGCAACCGATGCCAGGTGCTGCTGGAGACCCTTACGCGCCTGTCGGTGTGCGGGCTGGAGCGGTCAGAATTCGATATCCACGTCGTCGATAACGCCTCGACCGACGGCACGAGCGCGCGCGTCCGCGATACGTTTCCGAAAGTGAAGCTTCTCACACTCAATGAGAACAAAGGCTCGGTCGCCAAGAACGAGGCGCTCGATTACGCGCTGGGCAAATACATCGTCTTTCTCGATGACGATTCCTATCCCGCCCCCGGCGCGATCCAGAAGATGATTCGCCACTTTGAGGCCGACGGAAAACTCGGTGCCGCCACCTTCACCATCACCCTCCCCAACGGCCAGCGCGAGTGCTCGGCGTACCCGAACGTCTTCATTGGCTGCGGCGTCGGTCTGCGTCGCCGCGCGCTCCGCGCGGTCGGCGGGTTGCCGGACGATTTTTTCATGCAGGCGGAGGAATACGACCTCTCGATGCGCCTGCTCGACGCCGGCTACAAGGTCGAAACCTTCGACGACCTGCACGTCACCCACCTCAAAACCCCCCAAGCCCGCGTCTCGGCCCGGACGATGCGGCTGGACGTCCGCAACAACCTCTTCCTCATCACCCGCCGTTTCCCGCTCAAATGGGTCTTGCCGATGGGCTGGGACTGGATGAAACGCTACTGGTGGATCGCGTCATCGAAAAACGCGACCGGCGCTTTTTTTTACGGCGTGATCGATTTCATGCTGCGGTCGGTGACGGGGCTGAAGCGCGATGCGGTGTC
>JBBQQZ010000193.1:0-7221 GCA_038215325.1 Tepidisphaerales bacterium
GGGGAATGTCGTGGAGTCCCACGGCACACGGATGGACCGGGCTGGCGGAACCGGTATCCTGTTCGGGACGTCCCTACACTGAATCGATTCGTCCCGTCACAGGAGCCATCTTGTTCGTCACCACCACATTCACCATCGAAGGCTACGAAATTATCGATTACAAAGGCGTCGTTCGCGGGATCACCGTGCGCGCCCCGACGATCGCACAGGGCCTTCTCGGCGGGCTCAAGAACATCATCGGCGGGCAGATCGGGGCGTACATGGAGATGTGCGAACAGGCGCGGCAGCAGGCGTATGACCTGCTGCTGGCGCACGCCCGCGAACTGGGTGCAAACGCGATCGTAGGCATGCGGTACGACGCCTCAGAAGTCGTCAGCAAAGGCTCGGCGACCGAAGTCCTCTGCTACGGCACGGCGGTCGTCGTGCGGCCGATCGCGAAAGCGTAGGGCAGGGTTTATCCCCGCCGTTCGAGGGATGGACCCTCTCTACGAATATGCAATCCAATCGCGGTTGTCGTTCAGGTTCGATCAATTCACCCGGCGGGCGGGGTTTGGGACTTCGCCCTGCGATTCACGATGTTTATGGCCGACATTTTCCGTTGACGGCGGTATGAAGGGGTTGCTTGCGTCGCTGGATCAGCGCGGGAGCGACGCGGGTGTGGCGGCGAGCTTGCTTGCTGCCCAACACAGCGGGCAAGCCTGCGGGGTACGCGGTTCGTTGACATCTAAATAGGGGTCCGCGAAGCCGCACCATCCCGGCCGGAATAGTGGGAGAAATGTGACAAATGTAGCGCACTTAAAAGTGCGCGGCGCGACCGGCGGTGCCTCGGCCGGCCGTAGCCTTCCGTGAATTAAGGAGTTGTCGATGCGAAGGTCGGACGGATCGGGTGTAGCGCGAATGTAGCGCGCTACATTGGTTCTCAGACCGCAAGAACCGAGGTGACGCCGTGGTGAACGAACCGCACGCTACGAACCGAACGTTGTTCCGAGCAGGTCGCACACGGCGTCTGCGGCACGATCGCGCGAGGCGAGATCCGCCACCCGGGCGCACGACGCAGCGACGTCGGGCGAGCGAAGAAGCCGATCCAGTTTGTTTGCGACGCGACGCGCCGTGAACTTGCGCCGGCTGAGCCAGTCGGCGACGCCGAGGCGCTTGCAGATGGCGGCGTTGTCGAACTGGTCGTGGCTCATCGGCATGACCAGCATCGGCAAGCCCGCCTGTAGCCCCTGCGCGGTGGTTCCGATCCCGCCATGATGGACCAGGGCGCCGCAGTACGGGAGCAATTGCCCGAACGGCGCGAATGAGACGTGGCGGACGGTGTCGGGCAGATTTTTTGGGATCTGCTCGGCATGGCGGGTGAGGAGCAGGCCGCGACGGTTCAGCCGCACGCAGGCATCGGCGGCGGCTTGGAAGAAGGATTCGCCGAACAGCATCGCGCTGCCGGGCGTGAAGGCGATGGGTTTGTCGCCGGCTTTGAGCCAGGTCACGAGATCCGGATCGAGCGAGATGTGGTCGCTTTCGTCGTACTGCACGAATCCGCCGAGGCGGACTTGCTCGGGGTAATCGCCTTGCCGAGGGAAGAACCAATGCGGCCACAAGCCGATCGTCAGCATCTTCGCGTGCCACCACTGCTGAAACCGCACGACCGGCGGCAACCGCAACTCCTCGCGAAACGTGTTGAGCACCGGCGCAACCATGGGATCGATGAACCACTTGTCCGCGCCTTTCCAGAACCCCTCGCGCATGAAGCGCGGCAGCAGGTTCATGTTCATCCCGCCGGGCAGGATGGGCATGGTGACGCTGGATCGAATGCAAAGCGGCGCCAGGTGAACGGTGGCCATGCGGTAGCCGTGGGCTTCGCTGGCGCACAGTGCGCCCATCGCGAGGCTCGAACCGATGAGGATGGTGTCATCGGACGCATTGGCGCGGACGGTTTCGTATACCGTTCGCAAGCTGCGTCCGACGAACTCCATGATGGCCTTGGGGCCTTTCATCTGGTGCCAGACGTCGGGGTTCTTCATCATCTGCTTGTACTCGTCCAGCGTGCCCAGCCGCACGAAGCCCAGGCCGGCACGTTCGACCGTCTGGCCGAACGCCTCATTCGCCGCCACCCGCACCGTGTGCCCGCGCGCGGCCAGAGCGCGTCCGATCCCGATGAAGGGGTGAACGTCGCCGTGCGAGCCAAGAGCAATGAGCAGATAATCCATGTGTTTCTATCCACGAATCTTCACGAATCGACACGAATGAAGACGAAATCAAAGACTTTCGAACCGCAGATTTCGCCGATTACGCAGATAAAGAAAAATGCTTTTGTTGCAATCTGCGTGATCTGCGTAATCTGCGGTTCCCACGCATTTCATTCGTGTCGATTCGTGAGGATTCATGGATTCATTCTTCCGTGTATTCGCACCAGGTTTTCGGTGTTTCCCATACGGTGACGCCGGCGAGTTTGCAGTGTGGGCGGGTCAGGGGCACTTTGAGCAGGCCGTAGATGACCTTGGCGATGTTTTCGACGCTGGGGTTGAGGGATCGGAAGGCGTCGACTTCGATGTTGAGGAACTTGTGGTCCAGGAGATTGATCGCGTGAGTGTCAACGATCGATTCAAACTCGTGGACGGGCAGGAGCGCGCCGGCGGCGTCGGGGG
This sequence comes from Tepidisphaerales bacterium, assembly GCA_038215325.1. Classification (GTDB taxonomy): domain Bacteria; phylum Planctomycetota; class Phycisphaerae; order Tepidisphaerales; family Tepidisphaeraceae; genus BPJO01. Next base: position 2,646 of record JBBQQZ010000193.1, read on the forward strand.
TGCCGGCGAGGGTGACCTGGACCTCGTAGTTGTGCCCGTGGCCGTGGGGGTTGTTGCACTTGCCGAAGGTGGCGCGGTTGGTGGCGTCGTCCAGTTCCGGGTTGTTCAGCCGGTGGGCGGCGGAGAATTCGAATTTTTGCGACAGACGAATCATGTCAGGCTCCGACGGCAAAATGGCGACCGATTGGTAGGGACTGAGCGCCAGTTCCAGTTTCGTTACCGGCGTACCCGGCCAGGCGCCCCGGAGGGCGGCGTATACCGCCCGGATCGCGCCGGCATACGAGAAACGCCCTTCATCGATCAGCCCGGCCAAAGCAGGCATCGCCAGGGCGCGGACGGGGGTGTCGATGTCCTTGATGTTGCGAAGATAGCTGCTCTGGGAATCCAAGTCGCCAGCCAGGGTGACTTGGACGATGAAAAACCGTGCCAACCCCTGCACCGCCGGCGACCCACCGTGGCCGTTGGGGGACGCAGGGGCGTGAGCGCCGGAATTGATCGCAAACCGCACTTCGCGGGTGAGACGGAACATTGCCAGAAGTATAGGAGGTCGGGGGAAATGTCGAATGGCGGATGACGCATGTCGTATAAATTCCGATGAAAGCGCTCGGAAGTTCCTGTGTTCGTTCGTTCGTCGTGGGGCCGATGGCTCGAATTCGTCATTCGCCATTCAACTTTTTCGCATTTGTTCGGTATCGGTTTGGCCCGGTATCTTGACACAACTGGTGGTGTTCCATATTCTTGCTGTGCTCTGCACAGGGCTGGATGCGCGACGCGGCGCGGGTCGGTTGTGGAGGCATGGTGAGGGGGCGCGAGCGGCAGCAGAAAGGTTTGGGCGCACCAGTGGCGAAGACATCCGGAAAGAAGTCGGGGGCTGGCAAGCCGAAACCGAAAATCGTCGCAGTGAGGAAATCGGTCGCCCTGAAAGCTGCCAAACCTGCCCCACGGACGGTGGCGAAGGTCGTTCCGGCCAAAACCGCAAAACCGCTCGCCAAGGCCCCTGCCAAGCCGATCAAAGCCTCCGTGGCCCCCGCAAAACCTGTCGCTGCCGCAAAACCCGCAGCGCCGGCCAAGCCTGTCGCGCCGGTCAAGCAGCCGGTCCCTGCCAAAATTGTCGTACCGGTGAAATCCCCAGCAAGCACCAAGCCCGTCATCCCTGCCAAGCCCGTCCTGACCGGGCTCGCTATCAAGCCACCCGGCAAACTTGGGTTTTCGCTGAAGTCGGGGAAACTCCTGAAAAAGGCCAAGCTCAAGCCCCGCATCGACGACACCCCCGTGCGGCTCCCGCCCAAGCCGGTGACCAGCGATTCAAAGATGCAGAAGAATCGCGCCGGCCTTTCGGCGAAGGAACTGGAGCACTTCCGTGCCCTGCTGCTTGAAAAACGCCGCGAATTGCTCGGAGACGTATCGAGTATGGAGCGCGAAGCGCTTCGCAGCGGCAACACCAACCTGTCGAACCTCCCGCTCCACATGGCCGACACCGGCACGGACAACTACGAGCAGGAATTCACGCTCGGACTGGTCGAAAAAGACCGCCAGCTCCTCCGCGAAATCCAAGTCGCGCTCGCGAAAATCCAGGACGGCAGCTACGGCGTCTGCGAAGGCACCGGCAAGCCCATCTCCGTCCCCCGCCTCGAAGCCCAGCCGTGGGCGAAATACTCCATCGAATACGCCCGCGCCTTAGAAAAACCAATGTTCCGTCGCGCTTACTGAGCACGAATGTGAAGGGTGAAATGCCGAACGTGAAGTGACAATGTGTCTCTTTTCCGCATTTCACACTGCGCAATCCACATTTTCACCGCAATTCGCGACATTTCGCTCGCGTTAGTAGAATCGCCCCCGATGGATCGAATATTCCACAGCCCGTTTCGTTCGCCGGTAGCCTGGATGTGCCTGCTGGTGCCGCTCTTCGTCGGTCTGGGGGCCGATCTCTACACCAAGGAACTGGCGGTCGATCGGCTGCTCATTGAGAAGTACGACGTGCCAGGCGGGCAAACCCAGATCGACTCGCACGAGCACCGGGCGATCGACGGGTATCTGCATTTCCGCTACCACGAAAACCGTGGCGCGGTCTTCGGCATCGGCCAGGGGGCGCGGACGCTCTTCATCGCGGTGTCAGTCATGGCGCTGGCGCTGCTCGTCTACCTCTTCGTCAAATCCGGCCATCAGCGGCTTTACCAAGTCCTGCTGGGCATGCTCTTGGCGGGCGTGCTGGGCAATCTTTACGACCGCGCGATCTACGGCTACGTCCGCGACATGATCTACGCTTTCCCGGACCGGCAGTGGTCGGAGCTGTGGTCGGCGCTGCCGGACGCTTCGGTCTTTCCTTGGATATTTAACATCGCCGACAGCCTGCTTTGCACGGGCGTGGGCGGCATGTTCGTCTTCACGATGCTCCGGCGCGAAGACCCGATGACGTCACACCTGCCGGAACAGGCCAAGGCCGAAGAGGCCCGCTGATGTTTCTCGCGAGCGACGAGTCTCACCTGCATCGCGCCCTTCGCGTTGCCATGCAAGGCCGCGGGCGGGTGGAGCCGAACCCGATGGTAGCGTGCGTGCTCGTCAAAGACGATCGCGTGATCGGCGAAGGCTACCACGCCCAGTTCGGCGGCCCACATGCCGAACCGACCGCCTTGGCGGCCTGTACGGAATCCCCTAGCGGTGCCACCGCGTACGTGACGCTCGAACCGTGCTGTCACAAAAACAAGAAAACACCCCCCTGCGCCCCTCGGCTGATCGAAGCGGGCATTGCGCGGGTTGTCATCGGCTGTCTCGATCCTAATCCGCTGGTGAACGGCAACGGCGTGCGGATGCTGCGGGACGCCGGCATCGACGTCGACCTCACTCCGGACCCGCTGGCGGCGGAGTTTAAGCAGCTCATCGTGCCGTTCATCCTCCGCACGCAATTTGATCGCCCCTACGTGACAATGAAGTGGGCCCAGACCGCCGACCGCAAGGTCGCCGGGCACGAGGGAATGCGCCTGCGCATCACCGGGCCGGAATCGAACACGCTCGTCCATACGCTGCGCAGCAGGTGCGACGCAATCGTGATCGGCATCAATACGGTGCTCAGCGACGACCCGATGCTCAGCGTGCGTGGGGTGCCCGTCATCCGCACGCCCGAGCGCATCGTCCTCGACCGACGGCTGCGAATGCCGGTGTCGAGCCATCTCGTGCGGACGGCGTTGATGACGCCGACGGTGGTGGTGACGTGTCTGAGCGCCCCGTCAGGGAACTTCGAGCCGCTGGTGCAGCAAGGCGTCCGCGTCGTCTGGCCGCCCGCCGAGCGGGAGGATCTGATCAACGCCGCGTTCAGCGCCGGGCAATACGTGAAAAAGCCCTACAGCCACGTGCTGATCGAATCCGGCCCCACGCTCGCCAAATCGATCTTCAAGGCCGGCGTATGCGACCGGCTGTGGGTGTTCGAATCCCCTCGCGTCGTAGACGACGCCAGCGCCCCTAAAGCCGCCGATATCCCCGAATGGTTCGTGCAGACCGGGCAACTGCGGGCCGGCGAGGACGTGCTTCGCGAGTACGTCAACACGCACGGACCGGCGTGCTTTGCGCGATCGCCGAGCGTTGATTTTTTGCTCGCAGGCGAGTCGCTGGTGAGCGCGTAGATCGCGAACCATACGCCTCAGGTTCGACCGGCGCTCGTCGTTCGACCCTAGCCGCAACGCTACGCGTTGCGTGTTTCTGGCTGATTTTTCGCATGCGTAAGACGCGCAACGCGTAGCGTCGCGGCTACTGTGAAACGCGCGCCGACTCTCTGAAAGCCGAATCAGCGGGCGAGATCATCGCGCCGATGATCCTGGCGACTGGTGGGAATCGAGTTAACGCCGAATCAGACGGGACGGCGCACGAAAAATTGCGGATCATCCGTGCTGGCGAGCGTATTCTCCGGCCAGATAGACGATGCCGCGCGCTGCTCGACGATAATCGGCATCATTTTACATCGCTCAGCTTCACCGGCGACCGATTTTTTGCCGCCAGTTCGATGGCTTCGAGCACGCGCTGGGTCTGATACGCATCGTCAAAATCCGGCAGCGGCACTTCCGGCTTTTTCCCGCCCAGCACCGAGAGCATGTCCGCAGCCTGGTTGACAAAGGCGTGCTCGTACCCGCCGGGATGGGCCGTGGGCCAGTAGGCGTGCTGGTACGGGTGGACGCCGGGAACGCTGGCCTGGATCTTCGTCCATCCGCGCACGTGCGCGGGGAGGCTGGCGTCATAGTAGTAAAGATTGTTCAGGTCTTCGAAGTTGAAGAAGACCGAACCCTTCTCGCCGTTGATCTCGACGCCGTGCTTGTTTTCGTCGCCGGTGGCGAAGCGGGTCGCTTCAACCGAGAAGATCCCGCCTTGCTTCATCCTGCCGATGGCGTGGATGGCGTCGTCCACGGTAACCTTGCCCTTCTTGCCGCTCGACTTCGCACCCGAAGCAATCCCCGCCCCGCCGACGCCGGTGGGAATCGTGCGTTCTTTGACGAACGTTTCGCTGACCGACCCGACGATTTCCGCGATCTCGTCGCCGGTGATGAAGCGGGCCATGTCGATGACGTGCGCGCCCAAGTCGCCAAGCGAA
>JBBQQZ010000194.1:0-7219 GCA_038215325.1 Tepidisphaerales bacterium
CAACGCATGATCGATTTGCTCACGGACGGTCCGCCGCCGGGCGATACGACGTCGACGGGCAAGGCGATCGAGCACGTCAGCGGATCGGAGCGTCGGATTTACGACCGCGATACGCTCACGCTCGGCAAGTTCATCGTCACCGACGCAAGCGGGCAGGAGCAGTTCAGCCTGACGTTTGATGATTACCGTGTCGTCGCCGATCGCGTCTGGCCGATGCGGTTGAGGGCGGTGAGTGAGCGGGGCGTGGTGGAGATTCGGTTCAGTGAGATCGAGATCAACGGCGAGCTTCCCCCGGCCGCTTTCAAGCCGCCGACGCGGGCGGAGCGGTTGCCATGAGCCGCTGGTTCGATTGGCCGGCGGCGCACCCGCGCGCCACGCTCACGCTCGCGGGCGTGCTGGCGGTCGTCAGCCTCGTGCTCATCTTCCGCCTGAAATCCGAGGCGTCGCTCGACGCGATGCTCGATCCCACCGACCCCTCGACGGCCGCGATGACGCGGGTGCTGAATGGGTTTCCGGCGTCGCAGGAATTGTTGGTGATGGTCAGCGTGCCGGATGGCCAACCGATCGATCGCGACAAGCTGCTGGCGTTCGCGGATCGTCTGAAAACATCGCTGAAGCAATCGCCCCTCGTGCGGGCGGTTCGGTATCGGCCATCGGATGAGGCACGGCAGTTCGTCGAGAAGGTGATCGCACCCGCCGGCCTGCTGTATCTGACTGACGAGCAGCTTGCCGAGGCGCGTAAACGTCTTGAGCCGCAAGCGATGCTCGAGCAGTTTCGCCGGAATGAAACGATGCTCTCCGCCCCCGGACCCGCCGCCGGGGGGATCGCCAAGGCGATTTTGCAGGACCCGCTGCGACTGCATGAATTGCTCCAGGCTCGATTGCGTGAACTCACCCCGCCCGACATCGGTTCCGACGCCTTCTTCTCACCCGCCGGCCGCGATCTCTTGATCCGCATCGAAGGCACCAGGCCGATGAGTGAGTTCGATTTCGCCGAGCAGCTCACCACGATCGTGCGCGATCAATCGAACCTTGCGAACACCGATTCCCTCACCCTCCGCATCGGCGGCGGGTATGCGATCTCGTCGTACAACGCCGCCACCATCCGCGGCGAATCAATCAGCAATTCGGTCGGCTCGGTCTTCACGCTCGGACTGGCATTTGTCGTGCTCTTTCGCAGGCCGCTGTGGACGTTCTTCCTCGCGTTCACGCCGATCGCGATCGGGATTCTGTGCGGGTTCGGCGTCTACGCGATCTTCCGCGACACGATCACGCCACTTGCTGCGGTGATCGGCGGGGCGCTCGGGGGGATCGGGGTGGACTACTCGACACACCTGCTGGCGCACCATCGGAAGGAGGGTTCGCCCGGCGCACTGGTGCGCCGCATGGCCTGGCCATTGCTGGCGGCGTGCGTGACGTCGGTGATCGGGTTCGCGGTAATCGGGATTTCGCCGGTGCGACTGCTGCGGGATTTTGCATTGGTGGGGTCGCTATCGCTGATCGGGGCGTTTGTCGCGTCGCTGACGGTGCTGCCCGCGCTGCTTGCGCTCAAACCGTCCGCCGCCGACCCGCGGGTGCGCGTGATGCGGACGCCTTGGAGCAGGCCCGGGCGCGTGCTGGCGATCGCGCTTGGCGTGCTGCTGCCGCTTGCGATCATCGCGGCAGGTGTGCAGCTTTCGCGACAGGATCAGAACGTCCACAACCTGCACCCGCAGCCCAATCCGCCGCTGGCGGCGACCGACGAGATCAGCCAGCGCATGGGCATGGCCGGCGGATCGTTCATGGTCTTCGTCACGGGGACGACCGACGACGAGCTGCTCCAGCGGGCAAGCGACGTGCAGACGCGGCTCGCATCGGTCGCGGCAAGGGATGCCGGGATCCGGTCCGCGTTCGGACCCGCGTCGCTCCTGCCCTCACCCGCGATCGCGATCGAACGTCAGAAAGCATTCAGCGATGAGCAGATTGCGGGCGCGCAAGCGGCGCTTGATCAGGCGATCGAGGCGACGGGCTTTGCACCCAAGGCGTACGAACCGTATCGAGCGTTTTTGTCGAAGCTATTGAGGCCGGAGCAGGCGCCGGGGCTGGCGCAGCTTCGCGCCTTTCCGGATCTCGCCTTGACGGTTCTACCGCGTGAGCCGGAACGCAAGGAAGCGGTCGTTCACCTGTTCCTCGATCATCCGCCGGCCACTCGGGATGACGTAGCGCGCACGGTGGGGGCGCTCAAGAGATTGCTCGACGGCGTTCCCGGCGCGACACTCACGGGCATGTCGGTGATCAGCCAGCAGACGCTCCAGACCGTGCAGCGCGACTTGCCCCGCGTCGCGCTGCTGGCGGCCGGATGCGTCGGGGCGTACTTGATCGTCCATTACCGATCGATCAAGCTGGGATTGCTGGCGATGGTGCCGACGTTCGTCAGTCTGGTGCTGCTGCTAGCGACAATGCACGTCATCGGCATTTCGCTCAACGTGGTGAACATGGTGATGCTGCCGCTGCTGCTGGGGATTAACATCGACTTCGGCATCTTCGCGGTGGATACGCTGCGCGACCCGGAGGAGCACACGCTGGCCGAGCAGTTCAGCGCGAGCATGCAGGCGATGACGACCTGCGCCGTCACCGCCATCGTCGGTTTTGGCTCGCTCGCGTTCGCCAGCGTACCGGCGGTGCGGTCGCTGGGGATTCTTGTGATGGTCGGCGTCGCCGGGTGTACGCTGGGTGCCGCGACGGTGCTGTGGCCGATCGTGCTGATGATGGCGCGGAAGCGGGGGTTGCGATGAAGTTGTCCATCCGAGTGACACGGCTTGGTACTCCAACCCGTGGAAAGCCAGCGTCCCACGGCTTGGCGTACCAAGCCGTGGCACCCTTGGTCGTCGTCCTGCTTTTTTTGGTCGCCGGGTGCAGCTTCGCGCCGTCGAAGCGATTCGCTTTTGACGCGCCGGCGGGGTTCGCGATCGATGCCGAGGCGGTCAGCTACGACGACGATTCGGACGGCGTCATCGATCGAACTTACCGCTTCGCGGACTACGCCGATGCCGCCGTGCCGCATGTCATCATCCTGCTCGACTCGGTGCCTTTTTCTGTGATGGCGGAGCGATACGCGAAGGGTGATTTCGCGTGGATGGGCAGGCCGGTGAAGATGATCGCGCCGTTCCCTTCGCTGACGGAGATCTGCTACACCGAGATCTTTAATGCACCGCCTTTGCCGGGCGTGACTGATACGCAGTACGACCCGCGCCTTGGTGAATCGCGAAGCGATCTCTGGTCCCGCGTGCGCGGTATCGAGCAGCCGTGGGAGCGACGCACGGCGTACCACGCCAGCTACGACGAACACGGCCTCAGTTTCCTCGACCCCCGCGCCTGGTACGCGGCCGAGTTGCGGCGGGCGTATGAGGCGATCGAGGCGTCGCCGGACCGGGTGACGTACGTCTACTTCGCCAGCGCCGCCTCGATGGCGTGCAAGTACGGGCGTGCTGGGATCGAAGAAGTGCTGGATGGGGCTCGCAAGCTGTGCCTGCGGTTGCTCTACGAGCGCCGAGGCGCAGTCCGCATTTCGATGATGGCCGACCACGGGCACAATCTGGTTGAGACGAAAAACGTAACGCTGGATCAGACGTTGAAAGACGCGGGCTTCAAGGTGAGGTCGTCCTTGAAGTCGGCTGACGATGTGGTGATCAGCATCAACGGGCTGGTGACCACCGCCGCGATCCACACGCAGCAGCCCGCGCGCGTCGCTGAAGCGCTTGTGAAGAACGAAGCGGTCGAACTGGCGATCTACCGCGACCAAGCCCGCACGATCATCCGTTCCCGCGCCGGCATGGCCGCGATCGAGACGCAGGGCGACCGGTATCGCTACGTCTCGATCGACGCCGATGTGCTCGGCTACGGCGACCTGGTCCCCGGATTCGCGACCGAAACCGAGTGGCTTGCCAGGACGATCGACCACGAATACCCCAACGCCCCCGCGCGCCTCTCGGCCGCGATGACGCGGCTGGTCGTCAGCACGCCTTCGGTGCTCGTCAGCATCCGCGACGGCTATTCCACCGGCAAACCCGAGTACGAGAAGTGGATCGACATGAAATCCACCCACGGCGGACTCAACCAGATCAACTGCGCGACGTTTGTCATGTCGATGACCGGCAGATTGAAAAGCCCTGTATTGCCGCGCGACGTGCTAAAGTTGCTCGAACCCAACGAACGCCCGCGGGTGCTGCGATGAGCGTAAAGCGCCGGGCATGGTTCGGGGACGTCTACGAGCGCGGCGTCGTCGGGCAGAACCGCTACGCCATCACGTTCGACGACGGCCCGCTGGAGGGCGCGACCGACGACATCCTCGACATCCTGAAGCAGTACGCCGTCCCGGCAACGTTCTTCGTCATCGGGCAGAACGCAGCGCGGTCGCCAAAGCTGATCGAACGCATGGCGAGCGAGGGTCACATCATTGCGAATCACACTTGGTCGCACTGGCGATTGAGCATGTTCTGCCCCTCGAGCTACTGGGTGCGTGAACTGCGAAGGACGGACGAGATCATCCACTCGATCATCGGCAAGACGCCCGCGATGTTTCGCCCGCCGATGGCGGTGCGCACGCCCAGCAACAGCAAGGCGATGCGCATCACCGCCCATGCCTGCGTGATGTGGACGCGCCGGGCGATGGACGGGGTCGCGACGTCGAAAGAACGCGTGCTTAATCGTCTGGTCGGAGGCCTGGACGACGGTGCCGTGCTGCTGCTGCACGATGGCCGTGAGGCAGCCTCGCGACGTGATCCCAGGCCAACGATCGAAGCGCTGCCGGCACTGCTGGATGCGGCGAGGGATCGCTCGCTGAAGCCGACGCCGCTCGATGAACTGCTCAACATTGCGGCGTATCGGGATGGCGCAGTGTAGGGTTCGCCGTGCGAACCATCCGGACGGTTCGCAAGGCGAACCCTACAAAACGCGGGCGTTGGATGGTGACGTCGGGACCACGCGCAGCATCAACTGCACCGACAGATACGTCAGCACAGACAGCACGATCCCGCAGAGGATCGATCCGATGATCCACTCGATCGCTACTCGCCGCAGCAGTTCGAGGTAGCCGATCTGGGTCGGATCGAACTCCGCCAGCGTCGCGGCGCGCCCGTGGAGGAGGAAATGCCCGGTCGCGATCGCGGCGGCGATCAGCAGCGGACCCACCGGCGGGGTGGACAGGTGCGAACCGGCCAGCACCGCAAGCGGGTGGAGGCGCCATCGCTTCGCAAGCGCAAGGCTCAGGAGCGACTGCACGCCGTAGATCGGCAGGTTGGCGATCAGCACGCCCAGCGAGAGCGCGACCGCGAACCGCCGGCGCTCGGCGCGGTCGTTGCGGATCGATCGCCAGGCGCGCATGGGGCTGAACCATCGCAGAAGCCGCTGGATGATCGTGCCGGTGGTCGTGCGGTCGGTCGAGCTGTGCAAGCGCATCGGACGGATTGGCGTGAGCGAGCGTGTGAGCAATCGCACGTGCATGCCGACGGAGCGCGCGGTATCCAGCAGCGGGCGAAAGTGACTGACCCGGCCGGTCGAGAGTTCGTAGACGCACCGCACGCGATGCTCGATCACCGCGACGTTCGCCCAGCCGCAGCGGACGAGGATCTCGGTTTCATACCCGTAGCGAGGCGCACGCGTGGGGAGCTGCGCCAGCACCAACGGATAGACGCGCAGGCCGCATTGGCTGTCGGTGACGCGCGTGCCTGAGTGCAGCCACACGACCGCGTTGCTGATCCGCCGGGCGATCCGGTTGCCGAGCGGGTAGCCGGGGATGTTCGTGTCGCGGGCACCGAGGATCAGCGCATCCGGGTGGGCGCGGGAGAGGTCGATCATCGGCACGACGTCGCCGGTGTCGTGCTGGCCGTCGGTGTCGAGGGTGAGGGCATGGGTGTAGCCGAGTTCGATCGCCCGGTCGAAGCCGCTCCGCAGCGCCGCGGCCTTGCCGAGGTTGCACGGGTGGGTGACGACTTCGATCGTCCCGGCACGCGCTGCCAGCACCTGCTCGGTCGTATCTGTGCATCCGTCGTTGACGACAATGACCGGCGATCGGAGCGCACGCACCGCGTCCACCACGCCGGCGAGCGTGCCGGCGTTGTTGAACGTGGGGGCGATGACGACGAATTGCTGCATCGAAGGTCGCGGGATTATGCAGTACACGCCCGCTGGCACCAACACGCGGCGCGGGTAATCTGTGCGAATGCCCCTCGACGCCTTGCCCCCGCATCCTGAGCTGACGCGTTACTACGCGAACGGAAAGGCGAAGCGCGGGTTCCTGAAGGAAATTTTCGACAGCACCGCCGAGGATTATGACCGCGTGGAGAATGTCGTGGCGCTGGGCAGCGGCAGTTGGTACCGGCGCAAGGCGCTGGAACGCGCCGGATTACGGCCGGGCATGCGGTCGCTGGATGTCGCGATCGGGACGGGACTGGTGGCGCGCGAAGCGATCGCCATGGTCGCGCCGGGCGGGTCGGTCACGGGGCTGGATCCGAGCTTCGGAATGATCTCGCAGGCGCGCCGGACGCTGGATTTGTCGGTCGTTCTTGGCGCTGGCGAGCAGTTGCCGTTTGCGGATGAGACGTTCGATTTCCTGTCGATGGGGTACGCGTTGCGCCATTTGAGCGACCTGCGGCTGGCGATGTCGGAATTTCGACGCGTGCTGAAGCCCGGCGGGCGCGTGTGCCTGCTGGAAATCGCCCGGCCCGACGGGTTCGTGCAGCGAAAGCTGATGGAGATCTACTTCCGCGGGATGCTTCCGATCGTCTCGCGCCTCATCAGCACACGCCCGCAAACCGGGCGGCTGTGGGTCTATTACTGGGAGACGATCGACCAATGCGTGCCGGCGGTGACGGTGCTGCGCGCGATGTCGGACGCGGGACTGATCGATGTCGCACGACACACCGAACTGGGCATGTTCGCCGAATACACCGGCCGGCGCGAGTAGAGACGAGCAGACGGGCGCACAAAGAAAGTTGGCGAATGACTGAGGTCATTCGCCAACTTCGTTTGATCATCTCGCGTTCAGATTAACCCAGCGGATTAACCCGGCGGATCACCCCAGCGGATTGACCGGCTCCGGCCCGGCGGGCGGGGGCTCGTCGAGCGGGTTCACCGGATCAGCCGGTGGAACCGGATTCATCGGCGGCGGCGGGGGCACGGGATTCACCGGCGGTGGCGGGGGCACAGGGTTCACCGGCGGCGGGATGACCGGGGGCTGCGG
>JBBQQZ010000195.1:0-7202 GCA_038215325.1 Tepidisphaerales bacterium
CCCACCGTCGCCCCCGGCGCGGCCGTCTACTACACCGCCTTCTACTTCAACCCCCGCAAACAAAACGGCCCCGCCAGCACCCCCATCCGCGCGACCGTCGGCGCGGGGACGACAATGTCGATGTTGAAGCTGGCGGCGTGATCAAACCGGCTGCCTCCATCTCGGCGCTACCGACTCGACGAACTCCAACGCGCAACTTGCGTCAGCGTGAAAACCAACGAGTCAACGTCGCCTTCAAGAGTGTAAAAGAAGGATCGCTACAACGATTAAGGCTGACAGCCCTCGCGAGCGAAGATATAGCGATGAGGATCTTTTCGCCTCAACGTCTCGAAACACCGCTTCGAAGGCTTCCTTCGGTCGCGATGGCTTTACCTGACCGATCTCGTCTATAAAGTGCTGGTTAAGAAGCCACTGACGCAGTGACGCAATTCTGCCCGACCATCCAAGCACGCTGTCAAACACAGTGGAATCACTCCAGACCCAGACCTCCAGTTCGGGGTCTATAACGGCTACGTCGGCCCGATCTTCCCACCCAGATGTTCGGAGCCGACTGCGAATCGACTCGGTAAGCTCCGTGAACGTCGCGTCCAGAACACCGGAGCCCTCTAAGTCAAACAGCAAAATCGCATGGTGGTATCGCTTGCTCTGTGACAACGCCACCGTCGCAGACGTGGCGATGTGGCATGCACATGGCGCGTTGGAGAACTGCATCAGCCGGCACCACATGGTCGAAAACTGGGGCGAGAAAGGCGGCCGACCAAAGACGGAGGCGCTGCTGGGAAACTCTGAAGCGGGGCTTCCTTCCGGCGATACCCAGATCGGTCGCCTACAGCAGGCCGATAATCTGGTGCAGACGATTGCCTGGGCGAAGGCACAGGCCAATTCCCTGTTCTACATCTGGTTCACCACCACCGACACCTACGACCCGTAGGGCGGCTACCTCAACAACGAAAACTGGGGCTTGGTTACCTACGACATACGGCTCAAGCCGTCGGGGCTGGCGTACAACGAGCTGGTCCGCAAGCTCGCGAACACGGCCGGTCTAACCGCTGTGGATGACCTTCCTGGTCAACGAGGATGACGGTCGCGGGCGTGTTCGGTTGCTCAACTGGTTCGACGGCATCGCATCGGGAAAAGACGTACAGTTGTTCGGCCACCTCGTGCTGGAGTAATCGACGATGGATTCAAACAGTACAGTCAGCCTCCCTGTCCCGCACATCGGGAATACCGACTCTGGGTGATGCCCAAAAAACTCGTGCGCATTGCCGTGGGTTTCTCCTTGGTCCGGCACCAAGTTCTATAAAGGCGCTTCCGCGATCTCCTCCAAAAGCTCATCCGTTGATTGTGGATCCACCGCGCGACACGCATTCGTCAGGACTGTCGAGATGCCGCTCAACCGCGCGCTCCACGCTTCGGGCGTGGTGTCCGGCGGCGTGAGCTGGCTGAATTCGGCGCAGAGCAGAATCATCCGCAAAAGGTGCTTGAAGAGAATGCCCTCCTGCTTGGTCAGATCGCGGGCGCGAACGTATTTGTCGAACTCCCCGCCGTACTCCAGCAGGTCGCCGACGGCCCAGACGGGCGTGACGAACAGCCCGCCGGCGTGGTCGATCTCGTTCTCGAACAGCAGCTTCACCTTCTGCGCCAGCGGGATCGGATACCGCCTCTGCTCCGGCGGCAAGTCGGATTGATCCGCCTGCGGGTACATGTCCTCCTGCGACGCGATCCCGCGCGTGAGGATCGCAGGGTCGATCACTTCGTTGCTCAATCGTCCCGGCGGCAAGTCGTCCGGCCAGGGTACGCGCACCGACTTGGCGACCGAACCGGGCATCTCCAGCACGCTCTCCAGAATCTGCACCAGCTCGTGATCGTCGGCCTTGCCGAGATGATCGATCAGAAACAACCCGTACAGCGGATGCACCGCGCGGAAAACCATCAACTGCTTCAGCCGCGCCGTGGGCGTCGCGGTGATCGGTTCGTACGGCTCGGGCTGCGGGGCCACCGACGTCGCCACAGCGGCTTTCACGACGGTCTTGCTCGTGAACTGATCGCCGATCTTCAATCCCGCCGCCAGCGCGCCGCTTTCCTGAGGCGCATCCGGTGTTGATTCCTCCGGCGATTCGTCGTCCGGCACCGCTTCGCCCGGCGCCGCCTCCCCGATCGGTACCGCCGCCTTTTTCCAACTCTCCGGCGGCGGCAGATCGAGCGTGACCACGTTCATCTGGCTGAGCGTCACGAGCATTTTCGTCAGCCTCTTCTGTTCCGCATCGATCGTCGGCCGATCCATCAGCCGGTTCTCGATCACCTCGCGGATCGGCGCGACCGCAGGGCTTGCATCCAGCAGATACGCCAGCCATCGCCACGTCAGCCGCCCGCGGCTCGCCAACTTCACCGCAGGCGCGGTCTGGAGCTTCGTGAACTGCTCGGCGTTCCAGTAGGTCACACTCGCCCGCCGCGTCGGCTTCTTTTTCAACAGCGCCTTTTTTGCCGCCATCAGTCCGGGGTCTTTCGTCTCCTCTGGGATCGAATCGTATTTCACCTTCCACTTGGCAATCTTGACGTCGTCCTCATGCGCCAGCGAAAAAACGTGTCCCTCCGTATCAAACTGCGGCCGACCCGCTCGACCAAACATCTGCTGCGCCGAACTCACATCCACCAGCTTCTTCTTGTCCTTCGGCCCCTTCACCAACGTCGACAAAACCACTGACTTCGCCGGCAGATTGATCCCCGCCGCCAGTGTTTCGGTGCAAACGCAGACCGACAAAAGCTTCTCCTGAAACAGCGTCTCCACCACGCGCCGATATCGCGGCAAAAGTCCCGCGTGGTGGATGCCGATTCCGCGCGTCAGAAACGTCCGCAATCGGCTACCCGATCCGATCGAAAAATCGAACGCCTCCAGTCGATCCAGCAGCGCCTTCCGCTGCCCGGCAGCAAACAAATCTTTCCCGCGCAGCACGTCGGCGGTGCTCCAGCAGATTTCGCGGTCGAAGCAAAACAGCAGCGCCGGCGTCCGCCTTTGCTCCTCCTGCCCCTGCGCCATCCGTTCGATAAAGTCCGGCAACAACTCGTCCCCCACCCAATGAAAGTGCAGCGGCACTTTCCGTTCCGTTCCTTCCACCAGCGTCACCCGCCGATCGATGCTCCGCGCCATCCAGTTGATGAACTCCGGCGCCCCACCCACCGTGGCCGACAGAAGCATCACGCGCACGTGCTTCGGCAACAGCGATAGCGCCAACTCCCACACAATCCCGCGCTGCGGTTCGTTGAAGTTGTGAAACTCATCCATCACCACCGCGCCGACATCCGCAAAATCGAACGCATCCGGATGCAGCAGTCGATTCAGCAGCACCTCCGCCACCACCACCTTGATCTGCGCGTCCGGGTTCACCGTCCGATGCCCCGTCACCAGTCCCACCCGCTCTCGCTCGAAGCCCCACCGCGCCACCGTGTCCTGCAACTCCAGCAGTTTCTGATCCGTGAGCGCGATCAACGGCGTCGAGTAATACACGCACTTTCCCGTCCTGAGCCCCTCGTACACCGCCGCCTCTGCCACGAGCGTTTTGCCCGTGCCGGTGGGCGCTGAAAGCAGCACGCCCTGCTCCGATTCCGCCCAGGCGTACATCGCCTCCTCCTGGATCGGGTAAGGCGGGTACGGAAGCAGGTCGAGGTATTCCAGCAGGATGTCATCACGAGAGATCACGGGGCGATCCTATCAGTTGTGTCTTGTCAGCCAATTCCGTTTCACGATCGATCCCAGAAAGTTTCGCATCTTCCTACGACCTGCTTTACTGAAAAACGTGGCCCCATCTCGTCGAACCCTCAGTGGATTGCAGTTCCACCTTCCCCCGCTGGCCTCGGGGCACCCGATGGGCAGGGGTCGTCTACGACTTCTACTTCGCGGTCAACAAGAAAGAACGCACCGTGGCGCTGGCAACGAGCAAGCCGCTCAAATAACCGGAGCACCGTAAATGTAGCATGCTACATTGCGCGCTCCATCGCGTGCCACCGCCCCTCCATCGTTAACCCCATGGCCGGCCACGACTTGGCCGAATCGCGCCGATTCCGCACGCATCGCGGCCGTTTCAAGTGTGCTACATTTGCTACATTTTCCCCACCAAACCGGCCGGGAATAGCGACGATCGCCAAACCGATTTTCGACTCAAACCACATTGCCAAAGAACCTCCGTGCCCCGCACGGATGATCACGATCGTACACACATCCCCGAGAAAAGTCGGCCATTTTTAGCAATTTTCGCGCCCCCAGTAGCACGGGCGTCCCGCCCGTGACCGCCATTCAATCCACGGGTGAGACGCCCGTGCTACTGCGATTGCGCGAGCCGTTTCCTCGCCGTAATCTGCAAATGCCCCGCGCACGCGGCGGCCGCCGGGTCTTTGGCGAGGAGTTGTTCGAGCTTTAGCAGGCGCTCGATGGCGTTGTCGTGTTCGAGCAGTTTCCTGTTCTGGCGGATGGGGATGATCGATTTGCCGATCAGGTCGATCACCTCGAAACCGGATTGCTCGAACAGCTTCGTGAGCGTGGCCGGCGTGAAGGTGGTGAGCTCGAACTGTTCGCGGGCGTCCTTGGTCAGCCAGTTGGTTTTGCCGGTTTTGACGAACTCTTCAAGGGCGTCGAGGTTGCCGCGATCGATATAGTGATCGACGGCCGCCAGTTTGTTGTCGGCGGTGGCGATGACGATCCCGCCGGGCGCGGTGATGCGGGCGAACTCGCGCGCGGCGCGGGCGGGATCGGTGCAGATCGATAACGGATCGCCCATGGCCGTCACGAGCATGAACGCGCCGGTCGCCAGGTCGGGCATGTCGACGATGTCCCCGACGACGAGCGTCGCCTTCTTCGCGCGCGGGCCCATCGTCTCGGTCTTTTCGCGGGTTTCTTCGATCATCCTGGCCGAGTGATCGAGGAACGTCGTCGGGAAGCCGCTCTTGAGCAGTTTCAGTCCCCACTTGCCCGTCCCGCACCCCAGATCGGCACAAGCGGCGTTGGCATCGCGCGGCAAATGCGGCTTGATCGACCGCCAGGTGAGTTCGTCATGAAACGCCCAGTACGGATCGTCATAGATCGCGTCATACTGACGCGCGACGCGGTTGTGATAACGCTCGGAGGGGTCTTTGCGGGGCATAATTTTGTTGACACACGCGCGTGTGTCGCTGAATAATAGTAACCGATGGCAACGAACTTGAAAATCGATCCGAAACTGATCACGAAAGCCAAGCGGCTTGGGAAGAAAAAGACCAAGCGCGAGACGGTCGTCGAAGCGTTGGAGGAGTATATCGGAAAGCGCGAACGGCTGGGCATTCTTGACTTGATGGGAACGATCGATTTTGACCCAACGTATGACTACAAGGCGGCGCGGCAGCGGCATCCCGCGAAGGTTCGTGTGAGGAAATCGGCATGAAGGTTCTCGTCGATACACCCGTCTGGTCGGCGCTTCTTCGCCGCAGAAGTCCGAACTCGCCAGAAGCGGACGAACTGTCGCGACTGGTCCGGGAAGACCGCGCCGTACTGCTCGGGATGGTGCGATTGGAGATCCTTTCGGGGCTTGAACAACCCGTCCAGTTCGAGCGCGTGCGACGATCGCTTGCGTTCTTCGGCGACATTGCGACAACTGCGGCCGACCATGAACGCGCTGCGGAATTTTCGAATAAGTGCCGTCGAGCAGGCATCCAGGGTTCGAGCGTCGATTTCCTGATCTGTGCAACCGCAGCTTCACGCTTGTTTACCATCTACACCACCGATCTGGATTTCAAGCATTTCGCAAAAATCCTGCCCATCGAACTGCACCGCCCGATCGGATAGCAAAACACGAGACATATAGGCGACGAACAAACGCAAACAGGCACAGATCCTACAGATGAATCCATCTGCGGCGATCCGTGCCTATCTGCGTGATCTGTGGCCTATCAAAACCTTTATCGATCGAACTGCGCATCAAACGCGATCGCCGACGGTTTGAAATCGATCTTCTTGACGAACGCTGCCGCCTCGGCGGCGCCGTGTTCGCGGTCCATGCGGCTGTCTTCCCATTCGACGCTCAGCGGGCCTTGGTAGTTGATGTCGTTGAGGGCGACGATGATGTCTTCGAAGTTGACGTCGCCGCGACCGAGGGAGCGGAAATCCCAGTAGCGGCGCGGGTCGGCGAAGTTGACGTGTCCGCCGAACACGCCGACGGTACCGTCGCCGTGGCCGATCCAGGCGTCCTTCATGTGGACGTGGTAGATGCGGTCAGAGAAGGAGCGGATGAACTTCACGTAGTCGACGTGCTGGTAGATCAGGTGCGACGGATCGAAGTTGAAGCCGAAGCGCTTGTGTCCTTTGACCGCTTCAAGCGCGCGCTGGGCGCTGGCGATATCAAACGCGATCTCGGTCGGATGCACTTCGAGTGCGAAGTTGACGTTCTGCTTGTCAAACTCCGCCAGGATCGGGCCGAAGCGCTTCGCGAAATCGTCGAAGCCCTTCTGCCAGTACTTCTGGTCCGTCGGGGGGAAGGCGTAGATGGAGTGCCAGATCGAGCTGCCGGTAAACCCGTTGACGACGGCGGGAAAACTGATCTTGTCCGGGCAGGCGTCGCGGAACTTCCGGGCGGCCTTGGCGGTGTCGGCGAGGCGCTTGGCGGCACGCTTGCGCACGCCCTCGGGCTCACCATTTCCCCAGATTTCCGGCGGGAGGATGGTCTTGTGCCGCTCGTCGATCAGATCGCACACCGCCTGGCCGACCAGGTGAGCGCTAATCGCGAAGCTGGTGAGCTGGAAATCCTTCAGGATTTCCCATCGCTGCTTGCAGTAGTTCTTGTCCTTGAGTGCTTTTTCGACATCGAAGTGATCGCCCCAGCAGGCGAGTTCGAGGCCGTCGTAGCCGAACGACTTTGCTTTCTTGCAGATTTCCTCGAATGGAAGATCCGCCCATTGACCGGTGAAGAGGGTGACAGTGCGTGCCATGATTCGGTTGACTCCTTAGCTTGTTTGACGAATCGCGAATTGCACACGGGAGAGGGATTGATGTCAATCGCGCGGCCGCGCTCTGCGACACAATACGCTTCGCTCCGCGCCCGAGGCTAACCAGGCGCTTTGTCATACGCCTCGCGCTCGAAGGGGTTGTCGCGGTAGCAGTCCTTGCCTTGCAGGTGCAGGATGAGCGAGACGCCGAGGTAGGCGGGGAGGAAGAACGGGCCCCAGCGTTCGTACTGGCG
>JBBQQZ010000196.1:0-7196 GCA_038215325.1 Tepidisphaerales bacterium
TCGAGTGAAAACACTCGCCATTCGTCCGCTCATTCGGCATTCGGCATTCGACATTCGACACTTCATTTTCATTCACCTTTCACGATCGTGCCGTTGTAGCGATTCACCAGCAGGGGCGTGGCGTTGTCCTGGATGTAGATCGCGCGAGTTGCGGCGTTGGCGGCGAGTTCGCGGTCGAAAAGCATGAGCCCGATCTGGCTGACTTGGTCAACGAACGTCGTCGCGCCCGTGGCGCCGGGGACGACCTGCTGGTAAAGGCGGCTCTCGAAAGCGATCGTGTATTGGCTGGAGACAACCGCGCCGTTGGCATCAAAGAGGACGACGCCCAGGTCGCGGTAGGTGTCGCTCACGGTTGCGGCATCGACGCCGGTCGGGAGCAAAAGCCGGTCGGAGCCAGCGACCAGATCGATCGCCAGATCGCCGGCGTTGATCGCAGTGTTTGCCGTGGCATGCACGGTTTCCCAGTTAGCGCCTGGTGGCGGCGTCCCGACGGCAGACGTATGAGCGACAATACAGACGAAATGCGCCCGACTCGTTGAAGGGCCGGTGTAGACCCAATCCCCGACAGCGTAGGTGGTGTCCGCAGTCCACTGTGCGGGAGACTTCGCCTCTACCAGCGCCATCGCGTATCGGCCGGTCGCGGCATCGCGGTAGAACGCGATCCCGTGCGGGCGTTGCAGACCCAGCGCCTGGGCGCGGGCGCGGGCGAGCGACGCACTGATGACGTTGGTGGCGCCTTCGATGCTGTTGGAGCCGCTCAGCGACCGGAACGCGGGTACCGCCAGGCCGATCAGCAGCACCATCACGCCGATGACGACCAGCATTTAGGTCAGGGTAAAACCGCTGGGGAGTGTCGAATGTCGAATGCCGAATGTCGGACGCGCGGACGCATTCGAGCCACGGGTGTCAACCCGTGCGGCCGCGCTCGTCGGGCGACCCACGCACGGGTTCACACCCGTGGCCTTGAGATCGTCGGAGGTTGTCAGTCGCGTCGGGGTCATGGTTAGTTCTCGAACGAGTAGACGTTGTCGTCGTGTGTCTGGAAGGCACCATCGGGTCCGGCGGACACCCAGAACGGCCGGCTGTTGGGGGAACTGGCGGTATTCGCGGTCGCAGTTACGCCGGCTCGGTTCAGGTTCGTCAGACTGGTCGGGACATATGCGATCGGCTTGCCCCAGCCGTCGACGGGCACGATCACGTTGGCCGTGTAGAGCACCCAATACGTCGGGTCCGGCGGCGCGTTGCCGGTAGTCGCCGCGATCGCAGAGTAGAGCGTGCCCGAAGCGGCGGGCTGCTGAACGATATCACCGATGGCGTAAGTCTTCGCTGCGGCATATACAGCGAAATCTGTCGCCGCGATCGGGCCGATGGTATTTGATGCCATCTTCTCCATCGCCGATTTGTTCGCCGGCACACGTGAGAAGGCGCCGATCGCGGAGGGGGTGAAGTCGTAGCAACTTCCGGAGGCATTAACCGAACCGGTCTTCAACTGCCCCACCAGCGGCGTCGCGTTTTCGTATTCCTTCTGCATCCCCATCGCGTTTTCGATCGCCACCCTCGTTCGGCGGGCGCTGGCGTTGTTGCTGACGACGTTGACCGCGACCGAAATGATCCCCGCCAGGATCGCGATAATGCCGATCACGGTCAGCAGTTCGATGAGGGTAAAACCGCGAGGGCTTCGTGGGTTGTGGGTCGTGGGTCGTGGGTCGTGACGCATATTGGCTGCGAAGCACGACTTACGACCTACGACCCCCGCGCTAATTCGAATGACACGTTCCATATCAGTCTCCGCCGGGGGGATTATTCGCCTTGTCCACCCTTGTCTGGTGCCCCTGGGGGTCGGGGGATTGGCCGGGGTGGGATTGTTCGTAACTGTATAGATTATCTTGTCTTGTGAGATACCGCCCGTCCGGGCCGGCGCTGAAGAAGAACGGGCGATTCTGGGGTGCCATGCCCACCAGGGGGTGGTGTCCGGGGAGGTATCCGATGGCGCGTCCCCAGGCGTCGCGGAGCGACAGGCCGGTTGCCCCCGGATCGGAGGCGAAGCCGCCTTGCGGTTGGTGAAGGCGCGTGGCGAGTTGGGCGTTGGCTGCGTCGATTGCATCGGCGAGCGATTTTTCGTCCACTTCGTCCGCAGGCATGATCGCGGGCGGGTAGGCGTCAAACCGCGTGAAATACTGAGCCATATCCCGCTCCAGATCGATCAGAATCGCCCGCGTCAACTGGTCCGCCGAGTTCGAGCGCACGTACCGCGCCAAACTCACCATCAACCCCATCACCACGACGAACAACGCGATCGCGGTCAGCAGTTCCAGCACGGTGAACGCGGGGAAACGGAGTGTCGAGTGTCGAATGACGAATGTCGAACGGCGGCGAGACCCCATTCGACATTCGTCATTCGACATTCGACAGTTGCGCCCCATCACTTGAAATTCGTCACATCGTCGCACCTGGCGGCTTCAGTCGCATTTACTGGCGAAATACCATAAGCGCCGTCGGGGCCGGCAGCCCAAAGGATGTACGGGCCGGTGGTGGCGGGCGTTTCGCCGGCGTTGATCTGGCCGTTAACACTGGTATCTCCGAGAAGATAACGCATCGAATTCGTGGACAGGAAAGCGGTCGGTGCCTGGAGGCTGTTGTAAAGCGAGTTGGCGGCTGTGCCTTCTAGACCGTTCGTGGCGGCAGGATTCGGGTTACCAGGCCTGGCGGTGTAGTACAGGATCGGGCTGTCGGAGGCGTCGAGGATGGCGTTGCCGCGGATTTTCATGCGGTCGGGCGCGAGGTAGGCGTAGGTTTTTCCCTGCGTCGATCGGGTTCGGAAGCCGAATCCGTCGGCCCCATCGGCGTAACCGAAGGGCTGCCAACTGGCGACGGTCGAGGTGGCGACACCCGTGACGGTGGTTGCGGAGATGCAGACGAATTCCGCCCCGCCATCCTGAACAACGTCGCCGTAACTGTAGGGGGTGGCGGCGACGTACGCGGGCGGGTTGGTCGCGCTCAGAATCGCCGGTCCCGGCGCGAGCAACGCTCGGCCGAGCATCGCAGGCCCCATCCCGTTGGCGGGGATGGGCGGATACTGCTGATGATCGTTGTAATACGCCTCAAGCCCCACCGAGATGGTTTGCAGCAGCCCCGCCGCCTTGGTGCGCTCCGCCGTGCGCATCGCGCGCATCACCGCCGGCAACAGTATCCCCGCCAGTAGCGCCAGGATCCCGATCACCGCCAGCATCTCGACGAGCGTAAAGCCGGCGCGGTTAGTTTTGACGGAAGTTGGTGACATCATCGCGTGTTCCATATTTACCGTCCGGGCCTGCACTGATCAGGATGAACTCGTCTTTCTTGTACGGCGTTGCCGCTGCCGCAGAAAGCGCCGAGTTGCCGAAGTAGGCCTCCAGCCCCGCCGTCAAAGTGCCTGCCGCCGGATAGTCGGTGCCGACCCACGTAGTCCATGCCGTATCCATGGCGTTGGTGCCATTTCGCACGGTGCCTGCATAGGTGTGGGTCACTTGCCGGGTGTGGTACTGAGCGGTCGGAGCGAACGCCGCGGTTTCGTTCAGCATGGTCGCTTCGCCGCGTGTCGCCCGCATGTAGAGGATCGGGGCCGGGCGGGAGTACTTGTCGACGATTTCAGGAACGATCGTATCAGGGGTGAGATTGGTCGCGGTGGCGGGCGTCCACTGTCCGGCGGCGGGTCCGGGGAACGCGGCGTTCTCGACGTTTAGCGTGGTTTCGAAGGAGTCCAGCGAAATGTAAGCCTGATACCGCTTCAGTGCCGCCGGATTAAGGTTCGCTGCGCCGTTGAGGTTTAGAGCGAGCGTGGGATTATAGAGAGACGTCGCGACCGTCGGCGGCGGGCCGGCGTTAATCGTGATCTGCAATCCGCCGGCCAGCGCCAGGTAAAGGTTTTCGGTCGAGGTGACGGCGGTCGTCACGCCGCTCATGTTCTGGCCACCGATCACATATGGCCCCGCAAAAAACGGCTTCAGCCCCGCGTTCGGAAACGGCCCCGGGTACGACTGGAAATCGCTGTAATACGACTGAATCCCCGCTTCGATGCGCGCCAGCATCTGCCGGGTATTAGCTGTCTGGGCGGCGACGCGGACCTGGTTCACGGTGGGCAGGAGGATGCCGATCAGGATCAGGATGATGCCGATCACGATCAGCAGTTCGATGAGCGTGAACCCGCGCGAATGTCGAGTGTCGAATGACGAATGTCGAATGTTCATGGGTGCTTGTCCTCGCTGTCGCCAAGGCGGATGACGCGCGTCTTCATTCGACATTCGTCATTCGCCATTCGACATTTCCTCGCTATTTCTTGTTCTGTCCGCCGGACATACCCTGGATCAGTGAGACCATGGGCATGAACAGCGCGATGACGATGAAGCCGACGATCACGCCGAGCACCACGACCATCACGGGTTCGAGAATGCTGATGAGCGAACCGACGAGAATATCGACGTCGTTGTCGTAGTTGTCGGCGATTTTGATCAGCATCTTGTCGAGGTCGCCGGTTTCTTCACCGACATCGACCATGTTGACGACGATGGCGTCGCAGACCTTGGTCGCCCGGAGCGGGTCGGCCATGGATTCGCCTTCGCGGATCGCGTCATGGACCTTCCCCAGGGCGCGGGCGTACACCTCGTTACCCGATGTTTCCTTGGTGATGTTGATCGCGTCCAGGATGGGCACGCCGGCGCTGATGAGCGTGCCGAGCGTACGCGTGAACCGGGCGATCGACGACTTGCCGATGATCGACCCGATGATCGGGATGTTCAGCAGCGCGACGTCGGAGTAGTACTTGCCGCCTTCGGACATGCGGATGAGCTTCCAGGTGGCAACGATGATCACCGGGCTGAAGAGCACCCACGCCCACCCGTACTCGACCGCCATCCAGTGGGAGAAATCGACCAGGATTTGCGTGATGCCGGGGAGCTGGAGATTGAAATCGCGGAAAATTTCGGCGAATTTCGGGATAACGAAGATCATGATCATCGACACGATCGCGACGGCGATGGTGATGACGACGATCGGGTAGATCATGGCCCCGATGACCTTTTTCTTGAGCCGAGCGGCTTTTTCCATGAAATCGGCGAGTCGGGCGAGGATGATATCGAGCACGCCGCCCATTTCGCCGGCGTGGATCATGTTGACGTAAAGCTTGTTAAACGCCTTGGGGTAGCCCGCCATCGCCTCGGAGAGCGAACCGCCACCTTCAACGTCGTCCGCGACCCCGCCGATGACCGCCTTGAACAGTCCGGGCTTCTGCTGGCTTTCCAGAATCTGAAGCGACCGCAAGATCGGCAAGCCGGCGTCCTGAAGCGTGGAAAGCTGGCGAGTGAAGTTCACCAACTGCTTCTGAGGCACCCCGCCGATCGCGAAGGGAAGCTTCTTCTTAGGCGTAATCGCCTGGATTTCCTCGTCCTGCTTCGACTTTTTAACGGTCTTTTTGCCGGCCTTTTCCTTCACTTTCGTGGGGAAATAGCCCTTTTGACGGATCTTCTGGATCGCCTCTTCAGACGACCCTGCCTCGATCTCGTCCTTAACCTCCTGACCGGAGGAATTCATCGCTTCGAAGGCATACAACGGCATAAGTCACACTCCGCGCTGTCTGGACATCTGCCCCCGCGAGGGCATTCTACGCAGCGTCCAGTTCGACGCAAAAACTCATGGTTCCCGAACACTCGACCCTTCATACTACGCTCAAGTACTGATCGGGTCTTGGCTTGCAGCAATAGCACCGCAAAATGACGCGATTCTGCAACCGCCCGAGCCCGGCGAACCGGGATCATCTGAGCCGACCGCTTTGGCAAATCCTGCACATCTGGATGCCTGGTCACGTACTCACGCTATGTTCATCCCCGCCGGTCAGGAAAAGCCGGCATAATGGAGTCAAGTTACATGCCTTTTCACGCTCGTCGCTCGGATGCGTTCACACTCGTCGAACTGCTTGTCGTCATTGGGATTATCGCTTTGCTGATTTCGATCCTGCTTCCCGTGCTCGGCAAAGCGCGAGACGCGGCCACGTCGATCAAGTGCTCGTCCAATCTCAGAACCATCGGTGCCGGCTGGATGATGTACGCCAATCAGCACAAGGGCGTGAGCCTGCCCGGGCGCATGGCGAAGGCGAATCCGGACCCGCAGGCGAACGTCTACTGGGTCGGCAACCAGTCGGTCTATCGTCCCCGCTGGTACGTCACGATGGGGTCGGCGGCGGGGATTTATGCGTTCCACTCGACAGCGGGCACGGGCTCGGACGCGGACGTGAAGGCGGCGGATAACAGCCGGCTCATCGAAAACGCAGTCTTCCTCTGCCCCAGCGTCTCGGACTATCGAAACACACGCAACGCCCCGTACGGATACAACTTCCAGTTCCTCGGGAATTCGCGCACCAAGGCCGGGGGCAAGTTCATCAACTACCCGGTGAAGGTCGGCAGGATCAAGGGGTCGGTCACCGTCCTCGCCGCCGATTCGCTTGGCAGCGCCGCCGGGGTGGCGCGAACCGCGCGCGGGGGGTACGACCTTGCCGGGACGTCGACCACGCTCAGCAACATGCTCAATCACGCCTGGGCGCTCGATCCGCCGCGATTGGTCATCGGCACGAGCGACCAATGCGATGACGGTGCCCGCGGCAACCCCGCCAACCGCTCCGCGCCCGACACCCGTCACAACGGCAAAAAACGCGCCAACTTCCTCTTCTGCGACGGCCACGTCGAATCGCTCACACCCGCCGACGCAGGCTACGTCATGCAGACCGACGGCAGTTATCTCCCCGCACCCGCCGGCGCGACCAACCGCCTTTTCTCCGGCAGCGAAGAAGACCGTGATCCGCCAGCTTACAACTAACCCGCGCCGGCAAAACTTCGGTGAACATTACGCACGATATCGCCACAACCCTATATCTAACAACAACTTAAACCATCGACGCCCGCGCATACAGCTCGGCGTATCGACACACGAAACCCTGCTTCCACGGCTTGACATCGCGTCATTCCCGTGGATACTCACCCGTCTTTCGATTTTCCGGAGATATCCATGTACGCAGTGATCGACCAAAACAGCAAACAGTACAAAGTCAGCGTCGGCGACAAGATCCGTCTGGACACGCCGTTCGATGAAGCGGTCAAGACCATCACGTTCGACCGCGTCCTGCTCGTCAGCGGCGAAGGCGACGCCAAAATCGGTGCCCCGGTCGTCGC
>JBBQQZ010000197.1:0-7188 GCA_038215325.1 Tepidisphaerales bacterium
AGCGCGCGGGTCGCCAGGATCGTCTGCCCGTCCGTCCCCACGAGCGCCGCCGTCGCGTCGCCACCGGCTTGTTGCTCGAATTCCTGGATGCCCAGTTCGTCGTTCATGTCGCCGCCGAAGACGACGTCCGTGCCGTCCTTCGCCAGTTCGGTGATGATCTGGTGGGTCCGTTTCGCCTCACGAAATCGCCATGCCGAGACGTTCACGTCATTCCCGCTCTTGCTCTTTTGATGGTTCGTCCCGAGCCAGAATGTATAGCCGCCGGGCGTCTGAATCTTCACAAACGCTGGCCCGCGCGCGAACAGGCGGTTTTCCGTCATCGCGTCGCTCGGCTCTTCCTCGGATTCCTTCAGCCAATCCTTGGCGACGGTATCGATTTCCTTGTGATACTGGTCTTTGGTTTCCACAACCTTGAACCCGTCCTTGATCAGAATTCCGATCGTCTGCCCCCGGCCGCTGTTGCTGGGGAACACCTTGGCGGTCGCATACACGCCGCCGAGCCACTTCTTGTTGAAGTAGTCCAGGTCCGCCTGCTCGCAGCCTTCCTGAAAGACCAGCACGTCGGGATTAAGTTTGGCGTGCTTGATCGTCTCGGCGATCTCCCAGTTGTCCTCGTCGTCCTGGTTGCGCTCGGCGCGGATGAGGTTATTCAGTTCCTCGCTCTTGGGCTGCGTCTTGGCCCAATCCACCAGTTCTCTGACATCGAACCGCGTGCGCCAGTTCTCGATGTTGTAAGTCGCAATGCGGATCTCCTCGGCCCAGCCGGCAACGCCGATTGCCCAGCACGTCACAATCGCGGCGATTACATGCTTGTCCATGGCACGATATTAGACCTGCGCCAGGGTACGAAATGTACAGCTTAACGAAATCTTCATGGCGAGCCCGGCTAAACGTGACGGTAGCGCGCGTTGGGTTCTGCCGCGAAAATTCTGGCATCGGGTTGGAACAATGCTAAGGTTCGGCCTTGAAGTAGCGCGATCTTCTCCGCCTTCTTCGAGACGACGGTTGGGGACGTGAACGCACGACCGGAAGTCACATGATGTTCGTGCATGACACCAAACCCGGCCCCGTTGTAGTGCCAGCAGGGGGGAAAGAAGGTCATGACGTGCCGACGAGGACGCTCAACAGCATTTTGAATCCGCCTCAGCTACTACCGCGACCGCGGCCTCACGCCCCCGCATCCACAGGCCCGCGTGGGGACGTTGTCGGCGGCGTAAATGCGAAAACAGGGGAATGAGTCCGACCGGCCACCCAGTTACACGCTCACCCCATCCTCCGCGTCATTCTGCTGCGCCGCCTTGATCGCTTCCCATTCCTCCAGCGTAATCGCGGCCTCTCGGGCCTGGCTGCCTTTGTATTCGCCGACGATTCCCGCGGCGGCCATCGCTTCGATCAGGCGGCTGGCGCGGGAATAGCCGATGGTCAGCCGGCGCTGAAGCAGGCTTACGCTGCCGCGCTTGGTTTCGAGAACGACCTTCACCGCGTCGTCGAACAGCGGGTCCTTCGCGGCTTCTTCGTCGATCGTCCCGGTGACCTTGATCTGGACCAGTTCCGGCTCGTATTGCGCCTCGGCGAGCGTTTTAACGAGCTTGACCGAGTCGCGGATTTCCTTGTCGTCGATGTACGTTCCCTGACCGCGGTTGGGTTTGGAGCCGCCGTTGGGCAAAAAGAGCATATCTCCATGCCCCAGCAGCAGTTCCGCGCCGTTCTGATCGAGCACGATACGGCTGTCCATTTTGCTGGCGACGCGGAACGCGATCTTGCTGGGCATGTTCGATTTGATCAGACCCGTCACCACCGTCGCCTGCGGACGCTGAGTGGCGAGAATCAGGTGGATGCCGACCGCGCGGGCTTTCTGCGCGATACGCACGATAAAGCTCTCCACTTCCTTGCCGCTGGTCATCATCAAATCGGCCAACTCGTCGATGATGATGACCATGTACGCGAGTTTCTTCGGAATCGTCGCGCCCTCTTCCTCGGACGCGATTGAGAAGCGCTCCTTCAGTTCGTCCCAGGAGAGTTTGTTGTAGTCCTTGATGTTCCGAACGCCCGCCTCTGCCATCAGTTCGTAGCGCTCGTCCATCTTGATGCAGGCCCATTCCAAAACGCTGCACGCCTTGGCGGTTTCGGTGATGACGGGGCACATCAGGTGCGGAATGTCCTTGAACGGCGCCATTTCGACGACCTTCGGGTCGACGAGAATCAGCTTCACCATGTCCGGCCGCTGCGTGTACATGATGGACATGATGATCGTGTTGATGCAGACCGACTTGCCCGAGCCGGTCGTACCGGCGATCAAGCAGTGGGGCATGGCGGTGAGGTCGCCGATCATCGGCTCGCCGGAGGCGTTTTTGCCCAGGTAAAGCGGGATCGCCATCTTCTGCGTCGCCTCGGGCGCGAGCTGCATGAGTTCCTTCATGCGCACTTTTTCCTTCTGCGCGTTGGGAACTTCGATACCGACGGTGTGCTTGCCGGGCACGGGCGCGACGATGCGCACGCTCGTGGCAGCCAGCGCGCGGGCGATGTCGTTGGTCAGCGCGGTGATCGCGCTGACCTTGGTGCCCGGCGCGAGGTTAATCTCGTACATCGTGATGACCGGGCCGGTGTCGATTTCAACGACTTGCGCGTCGATATCGAACTCGCGCAGGGCCTGCTCAAGCACGGCGGCCTTCTCGCGGACGTAGGTCTCCTGAGATTCGGCGAATCCGTGCTCGGATTCGGCCAATACTTCCCAGCCCGGCAACTGGTAATCGCCCAGTTCCTTCGGCGGCGGCGGGGCGAGCTGCTTGGGCTTTTGCATGCTCGGCAGACGCACGACGATGTCCCTGCGGATCGCCGGCGGCGAAGGAGGCGTGTGCTCGACCGACGGGAACTCGGGCTCCGGCGCTTTTTCCGGGATCGTCGCGTGCTCGCTCGGACCCATGTCGTGCGGATCCTGCCCACCCACCGTGCCAGCGGCGGGGGTGTCGTGGGGGAAATCAAGGTCGATGTCGTCGTCCGGGCCGGGCACGAACTTCAGATTCGGCCTGTCGGTCGGGGCCGGCGGTTCGCGCTTGGGCTTGGTGTCGAGCAACACCTGCGGCTTGTAATCCTCGTCGTCGTCCTCGGACGTGCTGGTCGGCTTCGGCGAATTCAGCCGGGCACCGGAGTCGTCCATCGTGCGGAAACGATCGAACGAAGGCAATTTCGGAATCTCAGGGAACTTGAACCGCATGAGCGGGTTCTCAGAAACGCGTTCTCGGGCGCTCGACCACGCCGCCGCCACCGCGCCGGGGGTGCGAAGCGCCAAATCGTCGGCCGCCAGGATCAGCCCGACAATCATCGCGCTGCTCAGCACCAGCAGCGAACCGATCTTGTTGAAATGCGCCTGTAGGAAGTGCGCCGACGCGATCCCCATGATCCCGCCATTGCCTTCGGGCAACCCGCGGACCGATCCGCCGGAGAGTTGGTGGATGATCGCGCCAAACGCAACGGCGAGCACGACGATTCCGATCGCGCGAAGCCACACGTCGCTCACGCGGTTCTTCGTCGTCCACAGGAAGATGAAGACGGCGGAGAAAAACAGCACCGGGTAAACGCCCGGCCCGATCGCGTACTTGATCCAGAACGAAACAAACGCGCCCGCGCTGCCGCAGAGGTTGGAGATTTCTGCCGGGTACGGATACACCGCGTGCGAAGGCCAATCGGTCGCCGAATGGCTGACGATCGACAAAGCGACGAACAGCCACGTCGCCATGGCGAGGAAGATGAGGCCGGATCGGAAGGGATTACGCTGCATGATTAGTTCACCACGGAGGCACTCAGACACGGAGAAAAGAATGTTGATCGAGATGCATTTCGATCAATCTCGAACTCGGCTGTTTTATCTCTTGGCATTTCTCCGTGTCTCCGTGTCTTCGTGTGTCGGTGGTGAATCCGTATTTACGCGGTCCCCGTGTGCCCGAAGCCTCCAGCTCCGCGGGCCGTATCGTTCAGTTCGTCGACCTCGATCATCACCGATGCCGGCACGGGGAGGATGAGGATCTGGGCGATGCGCATGGCTCGTTCGATCGTGAAATCGGTTGGGCCGTGATTGATCAGGGGGACGAAGACTTCGCCGCGGTAGTCGGCATCGATGGTGCCGGGGGAGTTGATGAGCGTCACCCCGTGCTTGGCCGCCAGTCCGGAGCGCGGACGCACCTGGCATTCAAAGCCTTCAGGGATCGCCATCGCGAAGCCGCAGGGGATGAGTTTGATCTCGCCGCGTTTGACCACGATCGCCTGACCGACGGCGGCGCATATATCAAACCCGGCGGCGTGCGCCGTCATCCGCGCCGGCAGGGGCAGACCCTGTCCGTGGGGCAGTCGTTTGATTCGCACCTCGATCGGGACTGTCACTTACTTCTTATCGGCACGGGCGTTCCATTTCCGACAGTCGATCACAACGATTGCGGCAGGGCATTTTTCTCTCGATTCTTCGCGCCCCGGCGACATTTCTTCCCAATGATCCGGAGAAAGAGGAACCGACATGCCAAAACCGCTGAATGCCGACGACATCACCACCCATTTGAAGAAACTGAACGGCTGGGAAGTATCCGGCGACCAGATCGTTAAGTCATTCAAATTCAAGGACTTCCATCAGACCATGGCGTTCGTAAACGCCGTCGCGTGGATCGCCCACCAGACCAACCATCACCCCGACATGGAGGTCGGCTACAACAAAACCACCCTCCACTACACCACCCACGACGCCGGCGGACTGACGAAGGCGGATTTTGAGTGCGCGGGGCGGGTGGAGGCGCTGGGGACTATTTAGTCAGCTTGCGATACTTAATCCGGTGTGGCTGATCGGCGGCGGTGCCGAGGCGCTTGTGCCGGGCTTCTTCGTAGCTGGTGTAGTTGCCTTCGTGGAACGCCACCTGGGCGTCGCCTTCGAATGCGAGGATGTGCGTGGCCATGCGGTCGAGGAACCAGCGATCGTGGCTGATGACGAGCACGCAGCCGGCGAAATTTTCGATGGCTTCTTCGAGGGCGCGGATGGTGTTGACGTCCAGGTCGTTGGTCGGTTCGTCGAGCATGATGACGTTGGCGCCCTTGGTGAGCATGCGCGCCAAGTGAACACGGTTTCGTTCGCCGCCCGAGAGGACGCCGACGGCCTTGGATTGTTCGCTGCCGACGAAGCCAAAACGCTTCACAAACGCCCGGCCGTGGATTTTAACGTTGCCCAGTTCCATCCACTCGGCACCGCCTGTGATGGCGTTGTAGACGCTTTCGTCGTCGACGAGTGAATCGCGGCTTTGGTCAAGATAGGCCAGCTGCGTGGTGTCGCCGAGCACCATCTTGCCGCCGTCGGGTTTTTGTGCGCCGGTGATCATGCGGAAGAGCGTGGTTTTGCCCGCGCCGTTGGGTCCGATGATGCCGACGATCGCGTTGGGCGGGATCGTGAAGTTGACCTTGTCGAGAAGGAGGGTGTCGCCGAAGGATTTGGAGACGTCGATCGCTTCGACGACCTTGTGCCCGAGGCGCGGCCCAGGGGGGATGTAGATGTCGATCTCGACTTCCTTTTGCCGCTCCTGCTCGGCCGCCATGCGCTCGTAGTTGGCGAGGCGGGCTTTGCTCTTGGCCTGACGGGCTGATGGGCTCTTGCGCACCCATTCCAACTCGTGCTCGAGCATCTTCTGATGAGCGGCGTCTTCTTTTTCTTCCAGCAGGAGGCGGCGCTGCTTCTGTTCAAGCCACGACGAATAGTTGCCTTTCCACGGAATGCCGCGACCGCGATCGAGCTCGAGAATCCAGCCGGCGACGTTGTCCAGAAAGTAGCGGTCGTGCGTCACCGCGATGACCGTCCCGGCGTACAGCTTCAGGTGATGTTCCAGCCACTCGACGCTTTCGGCATCGAGATGGTTGGTCGGTTCGTCGAGAATCAGCACGTCCGGCTTCTGAAGCAGCAGGCGGCAGAGCGCGACCCGGCGCTTTTCACCGCCCGACAGATGATCGACGATCGTATCCGGCGGCGCACAGCGAAGGGCGTCCATCGCCATGTCGAGCTGCTGATCCAGGTTCCAGGCATCGAGCTGGTCGATTTTTTCCTGAATCGCGCCCTGCTTGTCGAGCAGTTTCTGCATCTGCGTGTCGCTCATCGGCTCGGCGAATTTTTCGCTGATCACGTTGTATTCGTGCAGCAGGTTGAGCGTGGCTTGGGCACCTTGCTCGACGATCTGCCGCACGGTTTTTCCGGCATCGAGATGCGGTTCCTGCGGCAGATGCCCGACGGTGTAGCCGGGCTGGCGCGAGATCTGGCCTTCGTAGTTGGTGTCGATGCCTGCCAGGATCTTCAGCAGCGTGGATTTGCCCGCGCCATTGAGACCCAGCACGCCGATCTTGGCACCATAGTAATAGCTGAGGTGGATGTTCTTGAAGATCGGTTTGCGGTTGATCTCTTTCGAGACCCCGATCATGGAAAAGATGATCTTGTCGGATTCGGCCATGGTTGGGGAGGAGACAAGAGCCAGGAGCCAGGAGTCACGAGCACGCCAAAAAACGCCGTCCCGTATTTCTCCTGTCTTCTGACTTCTGGCTCCTGTCTCCTTCGTACTGTTCCAACCAAAGACCCACGCCGGGGAGCGTGGGTCTTGGTTGGGATTGTAAATGAACTACGACTTCGGTTCCGATCAGCCTTCCAGACCGCCGCGGAGGCCGCGGGTCTTGGAGCGTTCGGCGCGCTTCTCTTCGCGAACCGCTTCTTCCTGGGCCCACATGGCACGCTTGAGCGACAGGCCGATCTTGCGCTCGTCGCTGTCGACGCGCAGGATCTTGACTTCCAGTTCCTGTCCGACCTTGAGCACGTCTTCGGGTTTCTCGATCTTCTGATCGGCGATTTCCGACACGTGCAGCAGGCCTTCGAGTCCGGGTTCCAGTTCCACGAATACGCCGAAGTTGGCGATCTTGGTGACGTGGCCTTTGACGACCATACCCGGGCGGTAGTGCTCGGGGATGACGGTCGTCCACGGGTCTTCGGCCAGGTGCTTCAGCGACAGGGCAATCCGCTGCTTCTCCTGATCGACCGACAGCACGACGGCTTCAACGTCTTCGCCCTTCTTGAGGACTTCCGACGGATGCCCGACCTTCTTGGTCCACGACAGATCCGAAACGTGCAGCAGGCCGTCGATGCCTTCTTCGATCTCGACGAACGCGCCGTAGTTGGCGATG
>JBBQQZ010000198.1:0-7183 GCA_038215325.1 Tepidisphaerales bacterium
CGTCGGAAGTTCGGCTGAGGATCTCGACCCGCAGGCGGTCCTGGTCGATCAGCACGTGTGCTTCGAGCGACGGCAATTTGAGATAGTGGTCACGCTTCTCGGTGCGGTCGTAGCGTTCGGTGCTGGGGGAAATCACCTCGATGACCACGCGAGGGTTGGTAATCGTGCCGTTCGATTTGTCGCGCGGGTCGCGCTCGACGGGGCCGCAGACGATCGACAGATCGGGGTAGACGTTTCGGTTTGACGCCTCGATGCGGGATCGCAGGTTGGAGTCGAAGACCTGGCAGGGAGAGCCTTTCAGTCGGAGGCTGATTTCCCGCCCAAGGTTGATGCAGATCTGCGAATGCGACATCGACCCGCCCGCCATCGCGAGGATGTCGCCGTCGTGGAACTCGTGACGCACCTCGGCGGCCATTTCCAGATCGTAGTATTCCTTGACGGTGTACCGCTGGTTTGTGACGGGAATCGCGCTCATGGGGTCCAGTATAACAAAGATAACGATCGTCCAACTATTTCATCGCGTCCAACCGCTCGCCAACCCCCGGCAACATGCGGAGTGGTTCCAGCGCTTTGATGGCGGCGGTGTGGAGGGATCGATCGGAGGCGGCCGCGGCGAGGGTGAGCAGGTACTCGATGGCCTTGGGTTGGCGTGTCATGGCGATGGTGGCGAGGAACAGCTCGCGGGAGCGCGAACTGAGGAAGCGGGGGGCGTGGGCGTGCAGGACGTCGAAGGCGCGCGGGTCGCGCCAGCCGCCGACGGCGAGGAGCGCGGCTTCGGCGTGGGCGTCGTCGTCGGAGGTGAGCATGCGTTCGGCGAGGGGCAAGGCGGCGTCGCGTTCGATCGACAGCAGGCCGGAAAGACAGTCGCTGAGCACGGCGGGCTCGTTGTCGCCGATGAGCAGCTTGAACCGCAGGACGGCGGCAGCGCCGTCGGAGCCGATCATACCCAGCGCCCTGGCCGCGTCAGCGCGAGCCGGCCAACTAGATCGTTCGCGCGGCGGGCGCTGGTCGGCCTCGGCGAGCAGTTCGCTGGCGCGCCGGAGCGCCTGTGTCGAGCCCATCGCCGCCAGCAGGATCGCCGCGTGGCCGCGCACCGACACGGCGACATCGACCGAACCGCCCATCACCTTCTCGAACCGCGCGTGCTGCGTCGCACGGATCGCGACGTCCTCGGCTTCGAACCCCGCCTCGAATGCGATCAACGCCTTCACCAGCGCCAGCGCAGCGGTCGCGCCGATGTCGTCGGATTTCGGGTCGTCGAAGAGACGCGTGAGGCGTGCGACCATCGCTGGCACCGACTCGCGCACGCCGCGATCGGCGGCGACGTCGGCGACGCGCGAGACGACGTAGCTCGACTTCTCGCCGAGCAGGGCGTTGACGGTTTCCAGCATCGCAGCGCGGTCGTCGATCCGCTTTAGTACGGCGACCTTCGCGAGTGCGTCGGCGAGGGGGTCTTTCTTGGCCATGAGGGTGCTTCCGTTGGGTGCGTAGTGTATCAGACTCGGGCACGGCGGGTTCGATTCGAACCGATTCGCCGGTAGACTTTGCGGCATGATCGAGACAACGGAATACAAGAAGCGTCGCGAGTCCCTGCTGAAGCAACTCAACGGCGCGGTGGCGGTGGTGTTCGCAGGCGAGCATCCGTCGCCGGCGGTGGGGAAGTGGCGGGGGGATGCGAACTTCGTCTACCTGACCGGCATCGCGAATGAATGCGGGGCGGCGGCGCTGTTCGATCCGTCAAACGAGAATCCGGATCGGCGAATATCGCTGCTGCTGAAGCCGATGAACAACGAGACCGAGCGGTGGGACGGGTATCGCACGCCGATCGGCGCGGCGTTGAAAAAGCAGACCGGCTTCGACGCGATCTTCCGGACCAGCATGCTTCCGTCGCTGCTGACGGCGGCGATTCGTCGGACCAAGCACGCGGCGTGCCTGCACCCGTTCGCGGTCTACCCGGCGGACGTGTCGGCAGATCTGACGGGGTTTCAGCAGGTCGCGCAGCGCGTGCCGGGCGTGCGCATCGAGGATCGCACGTCATTGCTCCTGGCCATGCGGGCGATCAAGTCGGCCGGCGAGTTGAAGCTGATCGAACGGGCGGCGGACATCACCGTCGCCGCGTACGCGCAGGTGCTCAAGCATATTCGGCCGGGCGTGAATGAGTCGCAGATCCAGTTGGCGCTCGAGACCGTCTACAAACAGCAGGGTGGCGATATCGCGTACGGAACGATCGTCGGATCGGGGCTGAACGGCACGGTGCTGCACTACATCGACAACGACCGCCCGCTCGAACCCGGCGACCTGCTGGTTATCGACTCGGCCGCTTCGTTTGGGGGATACGCATCCGATATCACCCGCACGTTCCCGGTCTCGGGCAAGTTCACGCCGGACCAGCGGGAGTTATACGAAGTGGTGCTGAAAGCGCAACTGGCCGCCATCAAGGCGAGCAAGCCCGGCGCGCGGTTCTTCGAGATCGACGCCGCCGCCCGAAACGTGATCGAAAAGGCCGGCCTCGGCGACGCCTTCATCCACTCGATCGGCCACCCGCTGGGCCTGACGGTCCACGATGTCGTCCCCGATCACCCGCTCAAACCCGGCATGGTCATCACCATCGAACCCGGCGTCTACCTGCCCGATCGCAAGATCGGCATCCGGATCGAAGACGATCTGGTCATAACGAAATCCGGCAATCGAAACATCACGGATCGTGTGCCGAAGACAGTGAAAGAGATCGAAGCGGCGATGGGGTAGGTTAAATGGGCCACAGATTGCACAGATGAATACAGATGAGCACGGATAGTTCAATATGCTTTTATCTGTGAAAATCGGTGTTCATCTGTGCAATCGGTGGCCTATTCCTACCTGACATGCCCGTTGCCCGTCACGATCCACTTATAGGTTGTCAGGTCATACGCGCCCATCGGGCCTCTCGCGTGGAGTTTGTCGGTGCTGATACCGATCTCGGCACCGAGCATGTATTCGCCGCCGTCGGCGAGGCGGGTGGAGGCGTTGATCATGACGCTGGCGCTATCGACGCGGGCGGTGAAGGTGTTGATCGCGCCGAGCGACGTCGACAGGATCGCGTCGGTGTGATGCGAGCCGTGGGCGTTAATGTGGTCGATCGCGTCGTCGATCGAATCGACGACCTTGATCCCTACGATGAACGCCAGATACTCCTCATCCCAATCCTGCGGGGTGGCGGCTTTAGCCGCCATCCATGTTTGGCGCACGAGCTCGTCCCCGCGGATCTCGACTTCCTTCTTTCCCAGCGCTTCACAGATCGATTTCAGCACCTTCGGCGCTGCTTCGCGATGCACAAGGATGTGCTCCACCGCGTTGCAGACCGCGCCGCCGGGGTAGCTGGTCTTGGCGTTGACGCAGATATCGACGATCTGCTGCTCGATGCCGCTGACGTCCTTGTCGACGTAGATGTGGCAGTTGCCGGTGAAGTGTTTCAGCACGGGCATGGTCGCTTCGGCGACGACGGTTTTGATGAGCGACTCTCCGCCGCGCGGGATGGCGAGATCGATGTATTTGTCGAGCTTGAGGATGAGGGGGACGAGGGCGCGGTCGGTGTTTTCGATGATCTGGACGCTGGTGGCGGGCAAGCCCGCCACCCCGACGGAGCGCTGGATGATTCCTGCGATCGCGCGGTTGCTGTGGATCGCTTCCTTGCCCCCGCGCAGGATGATGGCGTTACCGCTTTTAAGGCACAGGGCGGCGGCGTCGGAGGTGACGTTGGGGCGGCTTTCGTAGAAGAATAGGATGACGCCGATCGGCACGCGGCGTTTTTCGATCCGCAGGCCGTCGGGGCGGACGTAGCCTTCGATGGTCTGGCCGACCGGGTCGATCTGCCTCGCGATCTGCTCGACGCCGACCGCCATTTGTTCGACGCGCTTCTCGTTCAGTTTCAGCCGTTCGATCGTCGGCCGAGCCAGACCGACGGCTTCGGCGGCGTCAATGTCCTTGGCGTTGGCGGCGATCAGTTCGTCTCTGGCGGCGCGGATCGCCTTGGCGATCTCGATCAGCGCGGCGTTCCGTTGTCCGCCGGTGCTGGCCATGAGATGCGCGGAGGCGGCGCGGGCGTTCTTGCCGAGCGTTTCAACATATTCAGACGCTTCACTCATAGCCCCGGATTGTAGCAGCACGCCTACGGCTTGGTAATCCGGTCCCAAGGCCTAGTAAAGCAGTTCGTCCATCAGGCCGCTGAAGTGGGCGAAGATCAGGCCGAAGCCGAGGATCAGAAGTGCGCTGCCAAGGATGAGCTTCTTCGTCCTCGCCGATTTCATGGCAGAGGGCGCGACGACTTTGCCGGTCGTGCGAGCCTCACCGGCGCACTTCGAGCAGACGTAATGTTCGCCGATCCGGTGTGCGTCGGCGGGCGGATACATGTTGTTGCACATCGGGCACTGGCTTTGGCTGGTCGTCCCGTGCTTCTTAATCTGGTCCGCCGACCCGCACGCGATGCACCAGTACTGCCCGTTGCTGCCCTTCATCCGCTTGCCGTGTGTGACGTCCGTCCCGCAGTTCGTGCAGCGTTTCGCCTCGGCCGTTTCAATACTCATAGCTTTGCTCCCTGACACCGGCCCAAAGACAAGCCCGCCGGTAGGGTCAGATTTGACCAAGCTTGCGCTCAGTTTATATGAGGGTTTGGTTAAGCGGGATGTTCTATGACGCGCCCTCCTTCACGTGTTGTGCCGAATCGGAACGAAGAACGCGTGATAGGCAGGCTGTGCGGCGCGGAAGATTTTGCCGTGCGAACCAGGCGAATGCTGCGGCCTACACGGGGTGGCGATGCGCCGTCTGCTTGTGGTAGAGTTCTTACCGGGTCAACCATATGAAAAATATACGCGTGGGGTTTCTGGGGACGGGCGGGATCAACGGCACGCACGCCAAGGCGCTATTGAAGCTGCCGGATGTGCAGATCGCGGCGCTCTACAATCACAACGTCGAGAAGGCCCGCGCCTTCAATCAGTCACACGCCGGCGGGCAGGCGGAGTGCTTCGACGACTGGGAGAAGATGCTGCGAACGCAGAAGCTGGATGTGCTCTACGTCGCCATCCCGCCCGGCGCCCACGTCGGCCAGACGGAACTGGCGGCGGAGAGGGGGATCCATCTGATGCTGGAGAAGCCGATCGCGCTCACGCTGGATCGCGCCCAATCGATCGCCGCGGCGGTGAAGAAGGCGGGCGTGCTGTGTCAGGTCGGCTATCACATGCGGCATTCGGCCCCGGCGCAGAAGCTGAAGCAGATGCTCACCGACGGCTCCGCCGGCCGGCCGTTGATGTTGCAAGGGCGATTCTTCACCAACGGCATGTTCCCCGCCTGGTGGCGAAGCCCAACCCTGGGCGGCGGGCAGCTCATCGAGCAGTCGATCCACATCTACGACATCGCTCGATACTTCATGGGCGAGCCCGACGTCATCAGCGGGTTCTGCGATAACCTGCTACACCAGCGGTTCCCGGACTACAAAGTCGATGACGTGAGCGCGTCGGTCGTGCGGTTCAAGAACGGCAGTATCGCGAGCATCTGTGCGTCGAACTGCGCCGACCCTAAGGCCGGCTCGATTTGCTGGACGATCCAGTGCGAGAAAGTGATTGCCGACTTCACCAGCCCCGACAAAGCCACGTTCGTGTACACCGGCGGAAGGATCGCCGACGAGATTAATCGCGGCGAGGGACAGCTTTTGCGGGAGGAGATCGTCACGCCGTACAGCATGTACGACGAGGTGTCAGCCAATTTCATCGGCGCGGTTCGCGACGGAACGCCGCTGCGCTCGAGCATCGACGACGGTCTAAACAGCCTGCGGATGGTGCTGGCGGCGGCGGAATCGTCGAGGTCGAACGGAGCG
The DNA here is from genome assembly GCA_038215325.1 of Tepidisphaerales bacterium. Lineage (GTDB taxonomy): Bacteria > Planctomycetota > Phycisphaerae > Tepidisphaerales > Tepidisphaeraceae > BPJO01. The sequence goes on from JBBQQZ010000198.1 coordinate 5,849, forward strand.
GCGCAGCGGCTGTAAAATCGCGGGTCAGTCAATGTCCCAACGAACATGGTCGGGCGGCGGGGTGGCGCAGATTGGTCCGCCGCGTTTGTCGGTCAGGCGGAGGGTAACGGTGATCGGCTTGGCGGTCTTGATCGCCTTGCGGATCGCGGGCCAAGGGAGATGGCCGAGGCGGACTTTCAGCCGCCGGAACGTCGCCAGCGTCTTCCGCTCTTTTACTGCCCAGACGAGATAGAAGAATCGGTCGTCCGCCGTGCCGTGGGCGTAGGGGCCGTGAAAGTTCGGCTTGCCGTTCTTCTGCTCGCCGACGCGAAACTCGATCGAGAACTCCGCCTTCTTTGCGTCCGCTTCCACGGTGTCGATCATCTGGTCGTCGCGCTGCACGCCCAGGTAGACCGGTTCCTTCACCGGCCGATCGGAGGTCGGGTCCTCGAACCGTTTGCCGGGGAGTTCGGTGCAGATGACCTTGACTTGCAGCGTTTCGGCGGGCGCGGGCATGGATCGCATCCTTCTTCGGTGTGCCGGCAGATTACCGATCCGGACGGAGCGGGCAAAGCCTGAAACTGCGGCAAAACCTGCCGATCGACTTGGCGTCTTGCCGATGGTTGCGTGTTGGGTTATCACAGACGACCCAACATGAGCACCTCCATTCAGCTCACCCAGGACATTACCGCCGCCGGCGAAGACGCGGCGAGGCAGATCGCCAGCGCGCAGTCGATGGACCAGCTCGAACAGCTTCGCATCCACTTCCTCGGCAAAGAGGGTGTGCTGACGAAGTTCATGAAGCAGCTTGGGGCGCTTTCGAAGGAAGAAAAGCCCGCGTTCGGCCAGGTGGTCAACGCCGCCAAGAACGCCGCGCAGGCCGCGCTGGACGCGCGGAAAACCGAACTCGCCGCCAGCGGTAAGGTGCAGATCGCAGGCGCGCTCGATGTGACCATGCCGGGCATCCGTCAGGGCGTCGGCAGGCGGCATCCGATTCAGCAGGTGTACGAAGAACTCAAGGGCATTCTGATCGGCATGGGTTTCCGGTACGACGACTACCCGGAGTACGAGGAGGAGTATTACAACTTCGACTCGCTGAACACCCCCGACTGGCACCCCAGCCGCGATAGCCACGACAGCTTTTATACGAAGGACGGCCACGTCCTGCGCACGCACACGACGGCGTTCCAGATCCGCTGCATGAAGATGCTCGGGTCCAAGCCGCCGATCCGCGCCATGACCTCCGGCCGGTGCTACCGGCGCGACGAGATCGACGCAACCCACTACCCCATCTTCAATCAACTCGATGCCATCTGCATCGACAAGAACATCAGCTTTGCCGACCTGAAGGCCACG
>JBBQQZ010000199.1:0-7178 GCA_038215325.1 Tepidisphaerales bacterium
CCCCGGCGACAATCGAGAAGAGCGACAAGATGCCCCCTCGCACGCCCGGCCGTAGCGCGATGACGACTCCCAGCGCCCCTAGAACGATCGCCAGGATTGCCAGCAAGAGCCCCCATCCTGCTGCCACGTTGAACGAACCGACCGCCGCAACCACGGCAAAGATGGACAGCAGACTAAACGCTGGCGCGGCGCGAACAGCACGATCGGGAGAGGAGTAAGTTGCCATATCCGGGAGTATAGGAGGGCTAACCCCGCAACGACGACTTCACCCGCTTGCCGCGCCCGAAACCGACCGTACATGGGGTCTCGTCAAGCAGCAGAAAAAAGGCAACCAGAATGCGTCGGAGCGCGACGCCCAGTCAGTCGAATGGGAACGATCGAGACGCCGCTTCAAGCCGAATGGGCCGGCAAGGACACCGCGCAGCGGAGCGACAGTTCCTGAATGTGCGGCCGAACGGTAAACAGTTACCGCCACTCAACGCGGCCCATTGGCCTTGGTTCGTTCAAGGGACTTGGCGAGAGCCTTCTTGAGCGTGACCGCTGCGGCATCGATGGCCCCGTAGTAGTCGGCGGCCTGCTCTGACACATGCAGCGTGCTTCGTCCGGGGGAGATCACCAGGATCGCGCACTGCTTGTCGATGCCTCCCTTGGTCCCATTGACGTCCGAAAGGCGCACCTCCACGACCGACGCGGTGTCATCGAGCCGGCCGGCACCAAAGCCGACCTTATCCATGATGTATTCGTGCTGGGCATCGCTCGTCTTGATGCCTCCGTCAAAAATCTTGATTTCCATACAATTTTTCCGTTTCTTTTCTAGACGCCTCGCAGGTACGAGCGGTGCAATTGACAACCTAAATCAATAGAGACACGCGAACAGGGGTCTCGTCGACATCGGCCGTCGTTCAACCGAAGTCGAACATTTCACTCAGCCAGTTTTTCCGCCTGCGGCCCGATTGCTGCTGGTGCGGATGGCTGCGGTAGTCGTCGTCGCGATCATCATCATCGTCGTCATCATCATGATCGCGAAGGTGGCGCGGCTGTGTATCGCGGTTTGATGGCCTCGCCGTGTCCGGTGTGCTTGGTTGGACTGAGGCGCGGTCTATCAGTTTGTCGAGTTCACCCCGGTCGAGCCAAATGCCGCGACACTTCGGACAATAGTCGATTTCCACGCCATTCCGGTCGGTCATCGTCAACTGAATTTGAGGGCAAGTCGGGCAAAGCATCGGCATCTCTCCATTTAGCTTCCGAACAAATTTAGGCTAGCGTTTGACACGACGCGACTAGAAAGATGAAGCAATCTTGGAACCGGCAGGCGAGCCGTAAGCCCTTGAATCGCCGTGAAAAAACGCTCGCGAGGTTCTTTCCGCGACTGGCGGAATTCGCTATAAGATCGCCATGATCGAAATGCTGCTGCTTGCCACTGACACCGCGTCCAATCCCGCCAACCTGAAAGTCTGGGCGTATGTCGGTTTTATCGCGCTTGTGATTGTGTTTCTGGCTTTGGATCTTGGTGTTTTCCACCGCGAAGCCCACGAAGTAGGCATGAAGGAAGCAGTCACGTGGTCCGTGATCTGGCTGACGTGCGGACTTACGTTCAGTGGCTATGTGTACCTGGCGTACGAGAACCACTGGCTTGGGCTGGGTTTGGATACCGCCAAGTACAGCACCATAGAGGCGATCAAGGCCGGGGCGCCGCTGATCGTGTCAGGCGAGGTGCAGGGGTTTGAAGCGGCCAAGCAATATCTGGTGGGGTACGTCGTCGAGAAGTCGCTGGCGATGGACAACATCTTCGTCATCGCGCTGATCTTCACGTTCTTCGCTGTGCCGCCGAAGTACCAGCACCGCGTGCTCTTCTGGGGCATCATTGGCGCGCTGGTCATGCGTGGCGGGATGATCTTCCTGGGCGCGGGGTTGATCATGAAGTACCAGTGGATCCTGATCGTGTTCGGCGCCTTCCTGATCCTGACGGCGTTGAAGATGGCCCTGATCAAAGGCAACGACGATGTCTCACAGAACATCGCGGTGCGGCTGTGCAAAAAATTCTTTCGCGTCACCGAGTTCTACGATGGGCAGAGGTTCTTCACTAAGCGGACCCTCAAGCCGACCTACACGAGAGATGCGGCCGGCAAGGATGTGATGGACCCGCCACCAGACGGCTCGCTGAGCGCCGCCTGGGCGATCACGCCCCTGTTCCTGGCGCTGATCCTCGTTGAGATTACCGACCTCGTGTTCGCGGTTGATTCGATCCCGGCCATCTTCGCGATCACGCCCGACCCGTTCATCGTGTTCACCAGCAACATCTTCGCGATCCTCGGGCTGCGGGCGCTGTACTTCTGCCTGGCGGCATTGATCCCGAAGTTCCGATTCCTCAAGCCGGCGCTGATTCTGATCCTGGCGTTCGTCGGCGTAAAGCTGCTGCTTCTGAGCGTGCCGCCTTATCTGGATGTGATCGGCATGTCCAAGGCCAACCCGATCAAGATCGACACGACGGTGTCGCTCCTGGTCGTCGTCGGCACACTGACGCTAGCAACAGTGCTGAGCGTGCTGGTACCAAGCAAGGCGGCCCCGAAGCACGACGCGCAAACGAAGCACTGACGGCACGCGGCGTTGGTGGCGGAAGACGATTTAGCGGGCAGCCAGTGCCGCGGGTGCGGCACGCAACGAATGAGCCCTCACCGCCGCGCCCGCTCGTCGGACAACGCAAGCGTTTCGGAGTCGTCAATCATGAAGCCCCACACCAAGCGAGAATCGGTCATGCGCATTCGCAGGCTCGTCGAGTCCGCAGCCTTCAACAACTTTGTTGTGGCGGTCATCGTGCTCAACGCCGTGCTGATCGGCCTGAGTACCTACCTGACCGATCCGGCATCGGTTCGCGCCATCGGCGCGGTCGAGGCGATCTGCGTCGGCATCTTCGTCGTGGAGATCGTCCTCCGTTTCATCGCTCGCGACTCCGCGGCGGCGTTCTTCCGCAACGGGTGGAACCTCTTTGACCTGGTCATCGTCATCGCGGCGCTCATTCCCGCCTCGGGCAGCGTCGGTCCGGTTCTTCGCATCCTGCGCGTGTTCCGCGTGTTGCGGCTGGTCAAGACCATCCCGGAATTGCGGCTCATCGTCGACGTTCTCCTGCGATCCGTCGCCAGCATGAAGTACGTGTCGCTCCTGGCGGTGATCTTCTTTTACGTCTACGCGGTGATCGGCGTAAAACTGTTCGGCGGTGATGGACACCCCATGCAGCCTTACTTCTCCAGCATCCATGAGGCGTGCTTCACGCTCTTCCGCATCCTCACCGGCGACGACTGGACCCAGATGCGCTACGAGCTTGCACAGGCTGGTCATCCCCTGGGGGCGTTCACGATCTTCCAAGTGTCGTGGATTGTGGTGGCGACGTTCCTGCTCGTGAATCTCATCGTCGGTGCCGTCATCAACAACTACCAGAAGGTGCAGGACATCGAAGAGCACCGTTCCCTTGCGCCGGACACCAGCGAGCGCCGCGTGCGGGAACTGGTTCGTGAACTCGACGCAATCCTGAACGCCCGCGAGCACGCACCGCCTCCGCCACCCACCAGCGTCTCGGCGCGCACGGGAAATGACTGAGAGGGACGGAGTTTTTGCGACGGCTTTGGACAGGGGAATTGTCCATCGTCTTGCAGCGGGTGGGTGGGGACGCTTGCGTCCGGAGCCCGCTTGGGCGAAGACTCTGCATTATGGATGAGCCGTTGGTTATTCCGTTGATCGATGCCGTCGCAAAACTGCGTCCGGATAGTTCGCGGACGCGTTTGCGTGAGTTGTTGTCGCGCGGGCAGGTTCGCGTGAACGGGTCGGTGGTGAAGATCGGTCGTTTGCCGATCGCGCCGGACGACCGGGTGGAGATCGGCCCGGTCGTGGAGCCGCCTCCGGTGCGGGCGCCATTGCCGATCGTGTATGAGGATGAGGATTTGCTGGTGATCGACAAACCCGCCGGCGTGCTCACCAGCACCGTGCCGAGCGAGCGCCGGCCGACGGCGCTGGCGATGATGCGGCATTACGTCCACGACACCCGCCCGAAGGCGCGCGTGGGGCTGATTCACCGGCTGGATCGCGATGCGTCGGGGTTGCTGGTGTTCAGTCTGAATGAGACGGCGTACGACTCGTTGAAGGCCCAGTTTTACGACCACTCCGCCGGGCGGATTTACGCCGCGGTGGTGGACGGCGCGATCGACCCGCCGGCCGGGACGATCAAGTCGCGGCTGGTGGAATATATCGATGGAACGGTGCATCTGACCAAGCAGCCGACGAAGGGGGATGAAGCGATCACGCACTACCAGACGATGAAATCGCACGCCGGACGTTCGCTGGTGCGTGTGTCGCTGGAGACGGGCCGCAAACACCAGATCCGGGCGCATTTTGCGGAGCTGGGTTTTCCGATCGTCGGTGACGACACGTACCACGGCTCGCTGGAATCGCGCCTGATGCTGGCGGGCATTGAACTGCACGTTACGCACCCGACCAGCGGCGACCGGTTGAAGCTGCAAGTCGATCTGCCGGCACCGCTGGCGAAGTTGATGCGCTAAATTACCGTGAGGGATTAGGCACGTTCGCTCTTGGAGGGCACGCTATTGCGAGCCGCGTCTTACGGTACGCAATAGCGTGCCCTGCCGGGAATGTCGCGCGTCGTTACGCAAGGGCAAATAGCACTTGCCCGGTTCAGGGCAGTCGGAAAAGTTTGATCCAACGACAAGGATTTGGGTAGTCTGTGCGGACAGTTCTAACGAGGTTGGTTGGCCATGCCTGACGCGGAAAAATTCAAATGCACGGGTTGTGGCAAGGCCTATTCCTGGAAACCGGAATTGGCGGGGAAGAAGGTTCGCTGCAAGTGCGGACAGGTGATGGCAGTGCCGCAGGCGCTGGTGCCGGTGGCGAAGTTGGCCGATGACACTCCGCCTGTGCTGGACGATATGTATGAGCTTGCCGGCGACCGCGAGGAGAAATCGCGTCGCGCGCCACAGGCGGCTGCCGGTGGGGCGTTGCGGTGTCCGTCGTGCCAGGCGGATGTGGAGCCGGGCGCGGTGCTGTGCATGGCGTGCGGGATGAATTTCAAGACCGGGAAAAAGATGCACACGTCGGTGGGCGGGCCGGACTTGGGCCCGCCCGCGCCGGTGATAGCGCGTCCGCAGGTTGCCGGCATGGCGATGGCGGCGACGGTGCCGGGGATGGCGGGTGGCGCGGCAAGGCCGCTGGGGTATGCCAGTCGCAACCCGCAGGCCAAGGCCAAGGAAGCCGAAGATTCCGAGGCGGCGCTCAAGCAGTTGATGTGGCCCGCAATCCTCGCGGTGCTCGGTATCGGCCTGATGTTCACGCATTTCACGCTCGCGTTCAAAGCCAGCGTCCCGGCCGCAGTGGCGGCGGTGGGGGTGTCGCTGCTGGTGAACATGGTGCTCATCGCGATCGGCTGCCTGATCGCGATCAAGGTGCTGGACATCTCCCTCGGAGCGCCGGCCGAGGCGCTGTTGAAGCTGTGCGCGGTCGCGCTTATTCCCGGCGCGGTCAGCGGGTTGATCGAATGGCGGTTGGGAATGGTCGGCGGGTTGGTCGGATGGGGCGTGGCGCTGTTCATGTACTATGGACTGCTGGTGTGGTTCTTCGATCTTGACACGTTCGAGGTTCTGATCCTCACCACCATTATCTGGCTGATTCGCACGTGGATCGGATACCTGATCGTTGCGTTCCTGCTCTCGCAGATCTTCGGCGGCAGCGCGTGGACCAGCGGGGCGGGCCCGATGGCGATGATGACCGGCGGCGGGGCGCCGTCGGTCAAAATGGATTCGTCACCCGCGGGCAAACAGAACCGCACCGCCGACGCGCTGATCAACCGCCGCGACGCCCTGGAGGCGGACGCATTCCTCGCCAAAGGACCGGGCAGCATCATCATGGGCATGGACGACGAGTCGACGAAAAAGACGTTCCAGGATCTCAAGGACGCCGGTGCCGGCGACGTCTGGGTTGCCCAGATCTACGACCGTTCCGGCGGAAAGCAGCGGGTTGCGGACAAGGTCGTCCTTGAACTGCCGGACGAACCCGAAGCTCGCGCCAAGCTCTTCGGCCTCTGGCATGACCATTTCGAGAAGCGGGATATCGGCGCGCCCGTTGACCACGGCGAGGATCAGGCGTACCTGATTCTGAACTTCGACGGCGCTGAAGATTGATTGTTGCAGGGTTTGCCGTGCGAACCGATTCGCGGAACGGTTCGCACGGCGAACCCTTCGAAAGCCAAGTGACGCTATTTCGATTGCAGCAGATGCTCGATCTGTTCTACACGTTGCTTCGGCAGGCGCTTGGGTTCGTCGGGGTGGAGGCGGTCGTTGAAATCGAGCGACAGCCGATACTGCTCCGCAGCCTCGGTGGGTCTTCCGGCCTGGGCGAGGTAGTCGGCGAATTCGAGGCGCGACTGCACGTCGCTCGGATTCAGCGTCAGCGCGGTGCTGTAGTCGCGCGAGACGTCGTCAACGCGGTTGAGTTCGTGGTCGCCCAGCGATCGGCGGAAGCGGGCGCGGTCGAGCCGGCCCAGCGGGTTCGTCGGATCACTCCCGATCGCCAGCGTCTGCATGCCAAGAATTTCTTGCGGATCGGCGGTGCGGCTGAAAACCAGGTAGCGAGCGCTCTTGGCGGCGTAGTCGAAATTGCCGACCGGCGCGGTCGCGAAGGCTTCACGCATCTTCGTCGCGGCGGCGGCGTAGCGGTTCTGGGAGACCAGTTGCACCGCCTCCTGCGCCCGCGCTTCGGCGGAGGAGATGGGGATCACGATCAGCGCGGTAAACGCCACGATCGCAAAAAACACCGCCGCCAGCGCCGCCAGCGCCAGCCCGGTACGTTCTTTCTTTCCCGCGGCACCGGGATGGCGAATGCCGAGCACCGCGCCGATCAACAGCATCATCAGCAGCAGCGGCCCGGTTTCGAACATCGCGAAATCGACCATCGCGTGCAGCAGAAACCCCGCCAGCCCCACCAACACGCCCAGCAGCAGCATCGGGGCCGGGCGGTCGTCCGAATTCAGATCTGTGGTGGAACGCGCGGTCGCGATAATCAGGCCGATCGCGACCAACAGCGCAAATAGCAGCACCTTCAGCGGCTCGAACGCCACAACCGACAACGGGAAATTGACGATCAGTCGCAGGAGCAGAAATCCGACCGGCACGGCGACC
>JBBQQZ010000200.1:0-7134 GCA_038215325.1 Tepidisphaerales bacterium
GCCCTTGAGCACCTGCGGCAGGTAAAACTGGTCGCCCAGGGACAACACGGGCATTTCGAGGACTTTGAGGTCAGTCGCTTTCATACGACGTCCAGATTACGCGACCCGTGCCGGGCCGTCCACTTCACCGCGTTCATCAAAGGGACGTTGCAGGCCGTCGTTAACGCGGATCAGGTTCCGTTCGGCTCGGCGCACCACGCGGTGCGTCTGCCGCAAGCGCTACGTGAGTTTGGAGAGCGTCGCGAGGTCTTCGTCGAGGCCCGCGACCAGCAGTGCGTCGGAATCGGTCAATTTCGCGTCCGGATCCGGCACGGCAGTCAGGCTGTCCTGGAGAACGTCGTGGACGGCGACCACCGCGATGCGATATTCCGTCCGAAGCTTCAACTCCCGCAGCGTCTTGCCCTCCCAGCACGACGGCACCGCCATCTCCTGCAGGCTGAATCCCGGTGCCAGGCGAACGTAGTTCAGCAGCGCACTGCCCGACACCCGCTGTGCCAGCGCCAACGCCGATTCGTGTTCCGGGAAGATGGTGTCGGTGACGCCCACGCGTTGCATCACGCGCGCATGATCGGCGCTGATGACCTTCACGTAGACGTCGGTGACGTTCAGGTCGCGGAGCATCATCGCCGCCAACACGCTGGAGGCGATGTCGTCGCCGGTCGCGACGATGCCGATGTCGGCGTCGCGCGCCCCGGCGCGCTCGAGCGTCTTCAGATCCCGCCCGTCGCCGACCACGCCGCGCGTCACCTGCGCCGCCACCCGATCGACGGCATTGCCGTCCGGGTCGATCGCGATCACCTCGTGCCCGTGCGCGTAGAGCGCTCCGGAAACGCTGGTCCCGAAGTTTCCCAAACCGATGATGACAAATCGTTTCATAGCAAACCTCACAACCCGAGCGCATATCAATCAGCCGACCATGACGTCCTCGTGCGCGTAGCGGAACCCGCGCGAGTTGCGCGTGCGCGTCAACGCCGCCGCAAGCACCAGCGGGCCGACTCGACCGATGAACATCAGCGCCACCAGCAGCAGGCGATCGATGCCCGTCAACTGCGACGTAATGCCCATCGACAGCCCCACTGTGTTAAACGCGCTGACCACTTCAAACATGTACGACAGGAAGAGCGTGTTTCCACCCATCACCGGTGCCGAGACGCTTATGGCGAACACCGCAATCGTTACGAGCGTGAAGACGATCGCAAACAGCCCGATCGCACGTTGGATCGTCTCGGCGGGGATGGATCGGCCGGCGACGGAGGTCGCGGCGTGTCCGCGGAATCGCGACCACGCCATCAGCGCGATGATCGCCAGCGTCGTCGTCTTCAGCCCGCCCGCAGTCGAGCCCGGCGATCCGCCGATCGACATCAGCAGGATCGTGAAAAAATTGCTCCCGATCGTCGCCTGCCCGTAGTCGATCGAATTGAAGCCCGCCGTTCGCGCCGTCACGCTCATGAACATGGCGTTGTTGAACTTGTCGAACACGTTCATGTTTCCGAGCGTCTGTGTCCACTCGAGCGGCAAGAACACTCCGGCCCCGCCGACGATCAGCACGCCGGTCGTCACCAGCACGATCCGCGAGTGAAGCGACAATCGAAATCGCTGGTCCTGCTTTTTGGCTTTGCGGAACAGGTACAACTCCTGAAGCGTGAGAAACCCGATTCCGCCCAGCACGATCAGCGTCATCGTCGTGTAGAGCACGAACGGGTTGCGCTGGTCGCCCATCAGCGAGTCGGTGTTGGTCGAGAATCCTGCGTTGCAGAACGCGCTGACCGAATGAAACACCGCCGGCCAGACTGCGCCGGAAAAACCATGTTTGGGAACCCATGAAACGTAAAGCACCAACGCCCCGATCAGCTCGATGCTAAACGTGAAAAGCACGACGTTGCGGAGCAAATGTCGCGGCTCGACGTGGGGCGCGATGTCGACGGTGCTCATCGAGACCGATTCCTGGCGCAGCGACAATCGTCTGCCCAGCGCGACGATGATCAGACTGGTGAACGTGATGATCCCCAGCCCGCCCAACTGGATCAGCAGCAGAATGAACGCCTGCCCGCGGAGCGTGAAATGGGTGGCGGTATCGACGACGATCAGCCCGGTGACGCAGACGGCGCTGGTGGAGGTAAACAGGGCATCGAGCCAACTGAGGGGTTGTCCGGTATAGAGCCCAGGGATGATTTTAAGGCCCACCGTACCGAACAACACCAGCGTGGCGAACGAGATGACGAAGATCTGCGGCGGGCTCAGCCGCTGCGATCTGCGTCGGGGAGGCAGCGTCGACCGCCGCCAATCGTGCCGGTCGGTCGCCGATCGGCTAGTTCGAAGGATCGACACGAATCGAAAATGCTAACGCCACAAGCACGCTCACGCCAGTGGGCGAAGCAAAGCCAAAGGCCCAGGAAGCGATTCGCTCCCTGGGCCTCTCGATGGTTCGGATTGAACGGCGGCGTTACCGCGGGCTGGCGCCTTCGACGACCGGGGTGTCGGCGCGGTTGCCGTAGTCCTGCCAGCTAACGTCGTAGATCACGACATCCTTGTAGCCCAAATCCTTCAACGCCAAGAGCGGCAAACTGACGCGGGTGGCGGTCTGGCAGTAGAGGACGATCTTCTTCTCCGGCGTGATACCGGCGGCGGCGAGCTTGGCTTTGATTTCGGGGAGCGCGACGGTGGTCTTGTCCTTGTTCAGGAACGCCGCGTAATCCAGCCACACCGCGCCGGGGATGTGCCCGCCGCGAGCGTTATCGCGCTTGTCTTCCCCGGTGTATTCCTTCTGAGAACGCGTGTCGTAGAAGATCACGTCCTTATTATCGAGGTTCGCCAGCACGTCGTCGGTGCTCCAGACGAACTTTTCAATCGGTTTGGCGGTGTAGGTGGCGGTCGGGCGGAGGGTCGGCTCGCTGGTGACGTCAAAGCCGGCTGCGGTCCACTGATCGAGGCCGATGCCGTCGATGAACTGCACCTTCTCGTGCCCCAGGAAGTGGAAGATCATCGCCGCGATCGACCCGTCTGCCGTGCCCGCGTGGTTGCCGTAGATGATTACGCGATGGTCCCGCGTAACCCCGGCGGCGGAAAGGGTTTTCTCGTACTTCGCGATGTCCGGCGTGCCGTCGGGCTTCAGGAAGATCGACTGCGCGTCCCGCGACTCCGCCGGCTTGGCAGAGGGGGTGCGGAGCTTGCTGCCCGGCAGGTTGATCGCGCCAGGGATGTGCCCCTTGGCGTAGTCATCCGCCTTGCGGGCGTCGATCACGACGACATGTGGATCGGTCAGCGACGATTTGAGCTGCTGCACGGTGATGACCGACGCCCACGCGGTCGCCGGCTGATTCACGCTAATTCCTGCGGGTGCAAGGCTTTCGGCGTAAACAAGCGACGGCGTAAAGGTGAGCGAGGCGAGCAAAAATGCGGTTTGGACGAGCTTCATCATCAATCTCCTATATTATTGATAGTTATATAGGTATATGGTCTACGGTGGTGCTGTGTCAAGCTCATTTCTGCTGTTTGCGACTTTCGGGGGGCGCACGAACCAGGTAAAAACGCTATTTTTTCTGCTTCTCCATCGTCTGCATCAGTTCCTGCTGCGCCGCTTTCTGATTGGGCAGGTCTTCGGGTGCCACGCAGCTCGGGAACGCCGCCAGCATGAGCTGGGCGGCCTCCAGGGTCTTGTCCTTGGGGGTTTTGGCGGCGTAGGACTTGGCGCGGTTCTGGTACTCGACGAACTTCGCATGGCCGACCAGATTCGGCTTACGCCACTGCTTCGCGACCGGGGGCAGCTCTTTCACGCGGCGTTCGGCGTTGGTGACGCGGTTGGCGAGCTTCGGGTGGCTGGATGTGAGTTCCGGGCTCTTGTCGTAGCCTTTCTCGATCATCGACCGGAAGAAGTCGGCGAACTTATTCGGGTCGTATCCGGCGCGGGTGTAGAACGCGAAGCCGATCTTGTCGGCCTCGTCTTCGTCGGATCGGGTGAAGCCCATCCCCAAAAATTGCCCTGCCGCCAGCCCGACCCCGCCGCCGACCATGGCGCCGGTCATGCGGTTGTCCTCACCCGCGACCGCAGCCCCGCCCACCGCCGCCGCCGCGGCACCTGCCAGGATCGCGTATTGCCGGTTCATCCCCTTCTGCACGTGCCTGCCATAAATATGCCCGAACTCATGCGCCACGACCGCAGCGAACTCATCCTCGGTTTTGGAGGTGATGAACAGCTCGCTATACAGATACACATGCTGCCCGCCGGTGGTGAAGGCGTTGAGCGTGGGGGAATTGACCATGTGAAACTGCGTGCCCTTGAACATCCACTCCGAATCCTCGCCTTTGTGGGCTTCCGAGCCGTAGCCTTGTTCGTGCATCTCCTCGGCGACCGCGACGATTCGATCGCCGATCAGTTGAACGTAGGCGTCCAGCGCCGGATCGCTGATGACCGCCCGCTTGATTTGCCCGTGGGCGTCGTCCGCTTGCGCCATCACCTGCTTGTCGCTGGCGCAACCGACCGCCAGCAGCAGCAGGGGGAGGATCAGGAGAGTGAACGATCGTTGGAAAGTTTTCATGTCGGCTCCGTCTGTAGTGAGTATGGACATTGTATGCACGCTGCGCGTTTGGCAACGTCGCCCGTCGGGCGACCGCGAAACGGTCGCAAGGTCGGGCCTTTCGGTTGCCAACCACGGCGCGCACACGCACAATACGTTCATGAGACACGTCGCCGCCTGTGGGGTTATCGGGATGATCTGCTTTCTCGCCGGCTGCCTGCCTACGTACGTCGGCAACCCTGATACCGCGGTCGTAAAACCCGAATACGTCGGCGTCTGGTTCCGTGAAGAAGCCGGCGACACCCAGGTGTGGGCCGTTCACAAGATGAATGAGCGGAACTACCTCATCCAGTCGTACAACATCAAGACCCACGAAGGGAAACCAGCGCTCGAATCAACCCTCGCCTGGCGCGCCTGGCTGGCGGACGTCGGCGGCGCGGAATTCGTCTCGATGGAGGCCTTTTCAACCGAACAACTGCTCGAAACCGAGCACGATACGAACCGCTACACCGTCGGCCGCGTAAAACTGGATGCCGGTGCGCTCAAGCTCCGCAGCATCGATCCGAAACTGCTCCAAGGCCAGAACGTGACCACGCCGCAGCAGTTTGAAGCGCTCCTGAAAAACAACCTCGACGGCGAAGGCGTCTACCTCGACGAGATGACGTTCACCAAGGTCGATGAAAAGAACCGCGCCAAACTCGCGCCGGTGCTGGAACTGGTGAAGTAGCACGAGAACGGGTGCCACGGCTTCGTACCCGAAGCCGTGGAAGGCTCGATCAGTCTGTGAGCATTTTGAAGCGTACCACGGCTAGGCATACCAAGCCGTGGCACCCGAAAGAGGAACTGGATGCGATGTGGAGGAGACAGGAGACAGGAGACTGGAGCAAGCCGTGGCAACCGAAAGAGGAACTGGATGCGATACCGCAATTTGATGCTGATCACCCTGATCGCCGCGCTAAGCTTCGGCGGATCATTCACCTGCAACAGCAGTTCCAGCGGAAACGACGACCCGCCACCTCCGAAGAATCCAAAATGACCCGTTTAGCCGGGCCGCTCGCGGCCCGTGGATGGCTCGCGGTCGTCGTCGTTCCCGGTGCACCAGCCTGGGTCTGACCGCGGACGGGGTCGGACGTCTTTGCGATGCAATCCGCGAACGGTAACGATCGCGCAGAACGGGGATAGAACCCTGTGCAGGGTCGCGAAAGATAGATTCGGGATCGGCCCTCGGGGGGGCACGCTACGTGTCGATCGTTACGCGGCCGAACCTTGGGTCGGTCGTATTGCCGCTGCGCGGCGGCACCGCGCCGGGGAGTGGTAGCGGCGCGTTTGTCGAAGAGTCCGGAGCGCCGACGGCAGCGCCGGGGAGTTGGGCGTTTCCACTACCGGTGGTCGCACCGCCGGGTGGGGTGGAGACGGAACTCCCGCCTTGCGTTCCGCCGCCCGTGCCGACGCCCGTCCCGCCGATCGTGCCGCGACCGCCGACGGCCGTCGTCGGTACGCCGGTGGCGACAGGCACGCCGGAAATCGTGCCATCCGTGTTAAGAACGGGGAACATGACGGTCGAAGGGATGACCGAGCCCGACGCGCCGCTGACGTTAAATCCCGCGAACGTGCCGGACGCGGGCAACGCGCCGGGCAGCCCGACGAACACGCTACGGTCGCCGACGAATGCGCCGGGAAGGGTGCGCAGGTTGAGGGTGACGGTGCTTTGGCCGGGCGCGAAGGTGATTTGCTGTCCGACTCGTCCGAAATCCACGCCGTTGACCGCTGTTCCGGCGACGGTGATGGGGACGGTGGTAGGCTCGGTCACGTCGCCGGTTCGCGTCACAACGACCGCCGTTCGCCGGCCGGTGGTGGTGCTGACAGAGAACGGCCCCGTCGGACCCGCCACGCGGTCTGGCCGGCGCGAGTTGGGATTGTCGACGACATCGACGAACGCCTCTCGCGCGCCGAATCGCACGCCGGCGATATCGCCCAGTGCGATCGACAAGTAGTTCGATTGCCCCGCAGCGCCCGGGAAGACCGGGCGGATATTGAGCGCCACCGATCGCACACCCGCCGGGATCGTCACGCGCGGTCCCACGCGGCCGTATTCCGTGCCGTTCGCCGCCGTGCCGCTCACGATCAGCGGAACCGTCAGATCCTCCGATAGATCGCCTCGACGCGCCACGACAACCAGCCCGTCCTGCCCCGTCTGCCGCATGGCAGTGTCCTGGAGCGTGCCGATACTGACCACCGTGCTGAGTAACCGGCGACTTTCAAGAACTTCAAATTCCGCTACATATTTTTTCGACTGCATAACTCACCTCGTTCGTCCAATACCCAACGGTACGGGTCGGGAAGGACGCGGATGAGTGAAATCGACTTCATATGTTGCTAACGCTTGGTCGCTGCGATCGCATAAAACGGTCGGCCTTCGCGACGGTACTTGCGTTCGAAATTTGTGCCGACAAACTCGCCTTCGCTCGCCGATCCCGGGCGGTTGTAGTCGACGATCTCCAGACCGCTGCCGCGCACGGTCGGTTCCATGTTCTCTTCGAAATAGCCTTTGTGGTCCGTCACGATCTGTAACCGTCCGCCGGGCCTGAGGATGCGCTGGATCGTGGGCACGAAGCTCGGC
>JBBQQZ010000201.1:0-7109 GCA_038215325.1 Tepidisphaerales bacterium
CAGCCGGCGGACCTGGATATCCTTCGCGTCGTCGGACCAGTGAACGGATACCTGGCGGTGATGGTGGTGGCGCTCTACATCAGCTCGCCGGTGGTGAAGAACCTGTACGAGCGGCCGCAACTGCTGTGGCTGGTCTGCGCGGTGCTGGCGTACTGGGTGACGCGCGTGTGGTTCTTCGCCCATCGCGGGGCGCTGCACGATGACCCGGTCGTCTTCGCGCTCAAGGACTGGAAAAGCTACCTCGCCGTCGCGATCTGCGTCGGTGCCGGCGTGGCGGCGTCTGTGAAAATATGACGGGGGAAGAGCGAAACGAAACGGCATCGGCGTTTTCTTTGATCGTTTATCCTTCATACTTCAGCCTTCTGCGAATAGCATTCGTGACTTATGTCTGACCGCGTGATTCTCCAAACTGCTCTCCCGTTTCCGAAGCGTCAAGGCAAGGTTCGGGATGTTTATGACCTGGGCGAGCACCTGCTCATCGTCGCCACCGACCGGATCAGCGCCTTCGATTGCTTGATGCCCAACGGCATTCCGGAGAAAGGCGCGATCCTGAACCAGCTCAGTTTGTTCTGGTTCGACCGGACCAAATCGATCGTGCCGAACCACCTGGTGGCGACCGACGTGACCGATTTTCCGAAAGCGGTTCGCAGCTTCGCCGATCAGCTCATCGGGCGTTCGATATTGGTGAAGAAGACGAAGGTGGTTCCGATCGAGTGCGTGGCGCGTGGGTATCTGGCCGGTTCGGGATGGAAGGAGTATCAGAAATCGCACACGGTGTGCGGCGTGAAACTGCCTCGCGGATTGAAGCAATGCGACAAGCTTCCCGAGCCCATCTTCACCCCCGCCACCAAGGCCGAGACCGGGCACGACGAGAACATTTCGTTCGAGCGGATGCAGACCGAGATCGACCCGACGCTGGCGGCGGCGCTGCGGCAGACAACGCTGGCGATCTACATCACCTGCGCCGACTACGCCAAAACTCGCGGCGTGATTATCGCGGATACGAAGTTCGAGTTCGGACAACTGGCGGACGGGTCGTTCATCCTGATCGACGAAATCCTGACCCCCGACAGCTCCCGCTTCTGGCCCGCGGTCAAGTACGCCGCCGGGCGCGATCAGGAAAGCTACGACAAGCAGTTCGTCCGGAACTGGCTGGAAAAACAGGTGTGGGACAAGACCCCGCCCGCGCCCGCGTTACCCGACGACGTAATCGAGGGAACGCGGCAGCGGTACGTCGAGGCGTACGAAAAGCTGACGGGACGGTCGTGGGCCTGAGCGGACAAGTGCGTTAGCCACGAATGACACGACTGAACACGAATAAGGCCGGACGGTACGCCTTTTCTTTCCCCACATCTCCCGGTCCGCGAGGTGGTCGCCGGTGAGGATGTGATTGAGCGTCTGCCACCCACGCATCTTGGGAATCACGCCGGCATCGCCCTCAGCCTCCAGGCGACGCAACAGCCGACGAACCTGACGCTCCGATCGCCCAATCAATCCGCCCGCCTCCCCCTGCGACCAATGCCCGGCCAACACCAGTGACATCAGTTTAAGAACATCCCGCTCACGCATGGACATCAAAACCCGAACTTTCTCCATCCGAAACACTGGAGCCCCAAAACCGGACATTTCAACTTAGACAAAACCGGACATTACAACTTGGGTACGACGAGACGGGATCGCATCGGGCGGTCATTCGGGTATCATCGCTATCAAGCAGGATATCGATGCTCGGCATACCCGCATACCTCTGGCGATTGCTCCCCGCCAACCCCATCCTGCTCCGCGTCGTTGCGTCGGCGGGGAAGCGGAAGCGCGATCTGTTCACGCGGTGCGGGTATCTGGGGTTGCTGATCGGCGTGGTGATCTTTTCGATCGTCACCACCGATGGCGTGGGCGGCGGCGCGTCGCTGAATGAACTGACCTCCGCCAGCGAACGGATTTTCCAACAGATGGCATTTCTGCAACTGGCGCTGGTGGCGTTACTCGCGCCCGTGTTTACGGCCGGGGCGATCACGCAGGAGAAGGACAGCCAGACCTACGACATCCTGCTGGCGACGCCGCTGACCAATGGGCAGATCGTGCTGGGGTCGTTGCTGTCGCGGCTGTTTTTCATCGTGGCGCTGTTGGTCAGCGGCATCCCGATCTTCTCGATCACCAAGATCTTCGGCGGCGTGGCGATCGGGGATATCGTCGTCAGCTTCTTCATCGCCGCCGCCACAGCGTTCGTCACCGGGGCGCTGGCGACCGCGATCGCCACATTCAAGGTCGGCACCCGGCGGACCATCTTCAGCTTCTACATGATGTGCGTCGTCTACCTGGTGGGCATCTACCTGGCGGCGCAGCTTGATTTCTTCAAGATCCGTCTGATCGATCCGACCACCGGCGCGCCGGGTGAGCTATCGAGCACCGGTTGGTTCACGGGCATCCATCCGTTCCTGGCGCTGCAAACGCTCTTTGCCGGGTATCGAGCGCCGAGTGAAACGCTGCTGCCTGTGAACCTGCGCGTGTGGCCACTCGAGTGGTATTTCACGAAGCCCTCGACCTTCTACCCGGCGCTTATGTTCCTGCTGTCTGCGGTGCTGGTGATTCCGTCGATCGTGCTGCTGCGGCGCATGGCGCAGGCGACCGGGACGATCCAGCAATCGCTGCTGAAGAAGCTGGTCCCGATCCGCGCGCTGCGGGCGAATCGCAAGCCGCGAACCGTCTGGAACAACCCGATCGCCTGGCGCGAAGCCCGCACCAAGGCGTCGGCGGCGCGGGCGTCGGTGTTGCGGTACGGGTTCATCCTGATCGGGCTTGCCAGCGCGATCACGATCCTGGTGATGTACAACGCGGAGGCCCAGCCGCCGGTGAACTACATCCAGGCGGGCAGTTACAACGCTGATTCCGGATCGCTGCTGATCCAGGGGAAGAATCAGGTTTACGCAGTGAACCCCGGCACGACCGTTCGCCTGGATGGCCGGGAAGTGGCGACGGAAAGGCTGGCCGGGCGGTACGAAGTCGTCACCTACAACGCCGTCACGCAGCGCAATGTGAAGGTGCTGCGCACGATCGATCTGCGCTCGATCGCAGGCAAGATCACGCGTCGTCAGGCGCATGAGTTTTTGCTCGGCGCGATCATCGTCGAAGTCGCGGTCATCCTGCTGATCATCACCAACGCCGCCGCCAGCACCGTGACGCGCGAGCGGGAAGACGGCACGCTCGATCTGCTGCTCAGCACGCCGATCACCAGCCGGTATTACCTGTGGGGCAAGCTCGCCGGGCTGGTGAGCTTCATGCTCCCCCTCGTGCTCGTGCCGGCGATCAGTGCGGGGATGTTTGTGGTGGTGGACCTGTTTTCCTGGATCGTCAAAGGCGACCCGACCGTCGAGTGGCTGGTGCTGCCCGAATCGGTGCTGGCGATGCCGGTGATCCTGACGATCGTGGTGGCGTTCGCGACGATCGTCGGCATGCAGATGTCACTCCGAAACAAGACGACCGTTCGATCGGTGATGAGCAGCCTGGGCATCGTGATCGGTTTGATGGCGCTGCTAGGCTGGTGCGGCAACACCGCGATCCAAAGCCGCGTGGGCTCGATCTCCAACGTGGTGGCAGCGTTCAGCCCGCTAAGCGTGATCGCGACCATGGTCTACCCCGAACAATTCGGCGGCGACGCCTGGAGCACCGGCGACACCAGCGCCATGTCCGAGGGCCGGCTGATCCTCTTCATCTTCGTCCTCGTCGCCGCCGCCGCTTATACGGCGGTGATCTGGACGATGTACAAGTCGATGGTCAAAAATTTTGACATGACGATCCGAAGGCAATCGCGGTAAGCGGGCAAATCGCCGGGCGAGTATCGCAACTAGCTCACCGCCATCACCGGCTGCGCCACCGCCGTCACGATCGCCCTCCCCTGCCGCTTCACCGTCGCCACGAGCATGGTGTGGCTGATGATCATCCAGATCCAGATCAGACCGAACCCAAAGCACCCGAACAGCGCACCGAACGCCAGGAAGACTGCGACGTCTTCCTCCCGGCCCATCGATCGGTCCTGGTACATCATCAGCGGCAAGGCGCAGCACATCAGCCAGAGGCCTTCGTAGATCATCTTCACCCACCCCATCACCAGGAACGACCGCGCCAGCCCTCGCCGATCGGCCAACTGAAGCACGCCTGCGATCGAGCGGTACAGCAGCAGGTGCCGGGTCGTCGTGATCGCCATCAGCAGGAAGCAGACGCCCAGCGGCATTATCCCGCGGTTTTCGTTCTGTTCTTGAAACACCGGCGCCAGCAGCGGCGCGAACATGATCCCGATCAGCCCCATGCACGCCACCAGATCCAGCGCCGTCCGCAGCCCGGCCCCGGGCACGAAGAACCGCTTGCCCGCTATCGTCGCAATGATCAGGATCGCGGCGTAGATGAACAGGTGCAGCACCGACATCATCGGCACCTGCCCGAAACTTCCGAAGCACACCGCCACGCAGCCTCCGGACAAGATCGCCGTCCACAGCATCGGCGTTGCCGCCGACACCAAGCCCGGGTCGATGGCCGCGCCGCTCTCGCTGGACGCGTACTCGATCACGATGGGTGCGCCTGCCGACATGATGCTTGAAAGTTTACGTTCCCAGTAGCCGCAACGCTACGCGTTGCGCGCCTCCACCGCTTCCAGAAGCGGGCTTTCGCCCTTTGCCCAAGCCAACCCGCCGGGTACAACGGTCTTTCATGTCTGACAAAAACAACGGCGGCAAGACAGACCAACTCGCCGCCAAGCCCGATCAAGACAGCAAATTCTGGCGAAACGCCAACTTCTTTTTCGACCGCGTCTACAAAACGATGGGGCTGGATCCGCTTTACCGCGCGTATCTGTCTTCGCCCAAGCGGGTGCTGACGGTGTCGTGCCCGGTGAAGATGGACAACGGCTCAATCCAGGTCTTCACCGGCTACCGCGTGCAGCACAACAACGCCCGCGGCCCGTTCAAAGGCGGCCTGCGGTTCGATCCCGCCGTCGATCGCGACGAGGTTATGGCGCTGGCGATGCTGCAAACCTGGAAGAACGCCCTCGTCGATCTTCCCTACGGCGGCGCCAAGGGAGGCGTTGTGTGCGATACCAAGAAACTGTCGCTCGGCGAGAAGGAGCGCCTCACCCGCCGCTACACCGCCGAGATCATGCCCATCATCGGGCCGCATGATGACATCCCCGCGCCCGATCTCGGCACCGACAGCCAGGTCATGGCGTGGATGCTCGACACCTACTCCACGATGACGGGCCGCCAGGCGCTGGGCGTCGTCACCGGCAAACCCGTCTCGCTCGGCGGCAGCGTCGGGCGAGAAGAAGCCACCGGCCGAGGGGTCATGTGCGTGCTCAAACGCTTCGTCGAAACCACCCAGCACCGCTCCATCGAAGGTCTGAAAATCGCCATCCAGGGCTTCGGCCAGGTCGGCTACCACGCCGCCCGGTTGCTCGATGAACTCGGCGGACAGATCGTCGCCGTCTCCGACAAGTTCGGCGGCATCTACAACGAAAACGGCATCGACATCGACGCCGCCGGCGCCTATTACAAGGAGCACGGTCAGCTCACCGATTTCCCCGGCGGCGACGCCATCAGCAACGAAGAGCTGCTCGCCGTCGAGTGCGACGTGCTCATCCCCGCCGCCCGCGAAAACACCCTCGACGCCGCCATCGCACCGCACGTGCAGGCAAAAATAGTCGTCGAAGCCGCCAACGGACCCACCACCCCCGACGCCGACGCCATCCTACAGGACCAGGGCGTCACCATCCTCCCCGACATCCTCGCCAACGCCGGCGGCGTCACCGTCAGCTACTTCGAATGGGTGCAAGGCCTCGACAGCTACTTCTGGGACCTCACCCGCGTCCGCGCCGAACTGCAAAAAGTCATGGACCGCGCCTTCGACCAGATCAACGCCAAGGCCGACGAAGCCGACTGCGACTACCGCACCGCCGCCTACACCATCTCGGTGGGACGCGTCGCCGACGCGATAAAGGTGAAGGGGCTGTTCCCGTAAAACGTCGATTCACCACAGACCCTCGCTGCTCATCATCGGGATGAGCCTGCCGCGTGCGTCTCCGACCCACCGCCGGTGTCCGATACCGGCCAGCGGCGCGTCGGAAACGCACCCCACGCCACTTCAGTCCGTCCCCCGAATCATTTCTTCGACAACGACAAGGTGAACCTCGACAAAATTCTCCACCCCGCACATTCAAAAGAGCGTGGATCGGATCAAGGCGTTGGTGGAAGATTCCGCTGCGGAGAAGGTGGTGCTGCTCGTCCAAGGAGGATCCTCCGCCTGGAGAGACTCCGATCGAATGGATTCTGCTGGCGACATTGCCGATCGACACGCCGGAACAGGTTCGCCGGATCGTCGAGTATTACTGCGTGAGTTGGAACATCGAGTTGCTTTTTGGACGCTCAAGGATGGCTGCCGAATCGAGCAGCGCCGCTTTGAAGATGTCTCGCGGACGCTGCCGTGCATGGGGCTGTTCTTGATCGTCGCGTGGCGGACGTTATTCACGTGCCGGATGGGCCGTGAGTGTCCCGGGGTGAGCTGCAAAGTTCTCTTCGGGTAGGCGGAGTGGAAGGCGCTGTGGATGACGACGCAACGGGAGCGACCGCCGAACAAATCTCCGACACTAAGCGTCATCACCACGCTCATCGCCACCCTCGGCGGATACATTAAACGCGTCAACTCCAACTCGGGACCCCAGACGACTTGGATCGGCCTGCAACGTCTCCACGATCTGGCCTTGGCCTGGCAAGCCTTCGGACCGGGAAGCCGTCGCGATAGCACGTAGAGATGTGTGCAACAACAAGGCGTCTCGCCCGTGAGCTTCTCGATCCATTCAAACCACGGGCGAGACGCCCGTGATACTGCTTTTCCATCCTTCGCTTCTTCGCATCTTCGCGTTTCATGCGAATTGACTGGTAACTGTTTACCGTCCCGCCGGCGAAGTCAGCTGGTGTCGGTCAGCACCTCGAGCGCGGGCACATGACCGGGCAAGCCGGCCTCGGCCTTGCCAAAGCGCAGCACGGCCTCGTCGATGCGGCCGATCTCGCCGAGCGTCTCGCCGGCGCGGGTCCAGAACGCCGCCTGGCTCTTCGGATCGCCTTCGA
>JBBQQZ010000202.1:0-7106 GCA_038215325.1 Tepidisphaerales bacterium
ACCTCCGACCGCTTCCGCTGCATCCTCACCGCCGGCCTGTCCGTGCATCGCGTCCCCGACTCCGAGATCGAATGGCGCACCCGCCGCTGGGTCGCGCCACCCCGGAATGGGTGATGAATCCAAGTTCCCCGTTTCCAGTAGCCGCAACCCTACGGGTTGCGCGTCTTCAAACCCTCGGTTTCAAACCGAATCGAAGACGCGCAGGTCGTAGACCTGCGGCTACTGTCCGGTACGCGTCCGCAGAACGAGTAGCCGCAACCCTACGGGTTGCGCGTCTTCAAACTCTCGATTTCAGAACGAATCGAAGACGCGCAGGTCGTAGACCTGCGGCTATTTCTCGCGACGCCTATTCTTCAAGCCCGGTTCGGGATTCGTCCGATGATTTATCGGACCCATGATCGCGATCTCCACCACCCGCGCCTCGATTGTATTCGGCCTGCTTGTCGTCGCGTTTGCGGCCTTGCTGGGGAGGGTGGGGTATCTACAGTCATGGGGCGCCCAGAAAAATATCGCGCGCGCCGAAAGGCAGCAATTCCAGCGTGAACCGCTTTATGCCCGCCGCGGGAGTGTGTTTGATCGCAACGGCATGCTGATGGCCGGCACCGTGCAGAGCCAGTCGCTCTTCGTCGACCCTAAATTCATGGCCGAGCAGTTCGAGCGCGAAGGCCGCGAACCCCTCCTGGCGATGGACGAAGCCGTCGCCAAGCTCTGCCACTACATCGACCGCTCCCCGCTGGAAGTCAGCCAGCTCCTGGGCGACCGCGCCCAGGCCCGATTCGTTCGCATCGCCGACAATCTCGACGAAAACACGATCAAGGAGATCGACAAGCTCGATCTCCCCGGCATCGGTTTCACGCCGTCCAATGTCCGCTACTACCCCATGGGTTCAGTCGCGGCGCATGTCCTCGGCGGCGTGAACGCGGAAGGGGGTTTGGAGGGGATCGAACTAAAGTTCAACAAGCTCCTCGCCGGCCGCGACGGGTCGAAGCGCACCCTCAAAGACGCCCGCCGGCGCCCGATCTTCGTCGATGCCGACGACTACGTCCCCGCCCAGCACGGCCAGCACCTCATCCTCACCATCGACGCCAACATCCAGTCCATCACCGAACAAGAACTCGCCACCGCCTGCGAAAAATTCAAAGCCAAGTCCGGCGAAGCCGTCGTCATCGACCCCTGGACCGGCGACATCCTCGCCCTGGCAAACTACCCCACCTTCAACCCCCAGGTCCTCAGCGAAGCCACGCCCGAACGCCGGCTCAATCGCGCCGTCGTCGTCCCGTACGAACCCGGTTCGACGATCAAGCCCTTCATCGTCGGCCCGGCGCTGGCGTCGAAAATCACGCGACCCAGCGAAATCTTCCCCACCGGCGGTGCCGCCTGGCCGGCGGGGTACGGGCACCGCGTCATCCGCGATGTCCACGGCTATTCGCGCCTCGCGCTCTGGGACGTGCTCGTCAAATCGTCCAACATCGGCATGTGCATGCTCGGCCAGCGCATGGGAAACCGCGGGCTGCACACCGCGCTCACCGGTTTCAACTTCGGCTCGCGCACCGGCATCGAACTGCCCGGCGAAGATCCCGGCCTTGTCAATTCGCTCCGCAAGTGGACGCGCTTCAGCACCGAATCGATCGCGCAAGGCTACGAGATGCGCGTCACGCCGCTGCAACTGGCGCGTGGCATGACCGCGTACGCCAACGGCGGGCGACTGGTCGATCCGCGCGTCGTCAAAGGCACGGTCGGCGAAGACGGCACGATCGAGCCCGCGGCCCGCACGCCACTCGACAAGCTGCCTCAGGTGATCGACACCGAAACCAGTTCGCAGGTCCGCCGGATTCTGTGCGATGTTCTGGTTCGCGGGACCGCGCAGCGGGCGCGATCGAAAACTTATAACCTTTTCGGCAAAACCGGCACCGCGCACAGCACGGTCAACGGTTCGTACAACGAAGAAAACTACACCTCCAGCTTCGTTGGCGGCGGCCCGTACGAAAGCCCGCGGCTGGTGGTTGCGATGGTCATCCACGACCCCGACAAATCCCTCGCCCACTTCGGCGGCACCGTCGCCGCCCCCGCCGCCGGTAACGTGCTGGATCGCGCGCTGGCGTACCTGCAAGTCCCCAGCTCCCCCGATCTGCCCTTGCCTTCGCCGCAGGTGCAGGACGTGCTCTACGCGTTCGACCCGAAGGTCTACCACCGCAAGGACACGACGGCGTCGGTAAGGGAGTGAGCACGTAGTACGGGCGTCTCTCCCGTGTTCAAGTCAAAGTTACGGGCGAGACGCCCGTGCTACTCGATAAATAGACGAATCCTCACTGATGACGAAGCGGCGGAGATGCGCGATCGAAAGAACACGCCAAAAGTGATACGGCGTGGGGCGTCTGGAATAGCACCCATTGGATTTGGTACAATCCTGCCATGCAGATTGAAACCACCATCCGCGTGTGGGCCGAAGGCGACCAGTTCATCGCGCACGCGCTTCCCATCGACGTCGCCAGTTCGGGAGAAACGCCCGATCATGCGCGGGCGGCGCTCAACGAAGCGGTCGATCTGTTTGTCTCAACCGCCCGCGACGCCGGCACGCTTCCGGAGGTGCTCGAGGACGCTGGGTACCGGCTGGAAGGCGGGATATGGCGGGCACCCCACATCGTTCAGCAGTCCAGCGATCTGGTGACGGTTTAGCCGATGCCGAAGATGCAGCCCATCCATTGGAAACGGCTTGAAGCCGTCTTCCTCGCCGCCGGCTTCAAGTTCGATCGCCAAGCGGGCTCGCATCGCTCGTATACCAGGCCGGGTATCGCCAGACCCGTGGTGATCCCCACTTACGCAGAAGTCCCCGTCTTTATCATTCGCAACAACATGAAGACGGCGGGACTTTCCCGCGAAGAGTTTCTCGCGCTCCTGAGCCAGTTTTAGTCATTCCAGAAGCGACGAATCGCCGTAGCTGAAAAAGCGATAGTGCTGCGTGATCGCCTCGGCGTAGATCCGGCGCTGTTCGTCGAGTCCGACCATCGCCGCCACTAACGCGATTAGGGTGCTGCGCGGGAGGTGGAAGTTGGTTAGCAGCGCGCTGACGTGGTTCCATGAGTAGGGCGGGTAGATGAAGATGCCGGTTTCGCCGTTGCGGGGCGCGATGGGTTGGTCGGCGGGCTGCGATTCGATCACGCGGGCGGCGGTCGTGCCGACGGCGATCACGCGGCGGCCTTCGGACTTGGCGCTGTTGATCTGCTCGGCGCACGCGCCGTCGATCGAATACCGCTCGACGTGCATGTCATGGCCTTCCAGCGTGTCGGCGGTCACGGGTTTGAACGTGCCCATGCCCACGTGTAGCGTCAGAAATGCCCGTTCGATCCCCCGGTCATCGAGCTGCTGCAAAACCGCCGGATCAAAATGCAGCCCGGCGGTCGGCGCGGCGACGGAGCCGCTCTCACGCGCGTAGACGGTCTGATACCGCTCCCGGTCGGCGGCGTCGCGCGGGTCGGACCGTTTGTCCCGCTGAATATAAGGCGGCAACGGCATCCGGCCGATGCGCTCCAGCAGCGAAATCGCGTCTTCGTCGGTCTCCACCTCGATCGTGAATTGGCCTTCGTCTCCCTGGGAAATAATGCGCAATTCCGGTTCCCTCTCCCGGTTATCCGGGCGAGGGTTAGGGTGAAGGCCCGGATCGATCGGTGACTGGCCCTCACCCCGGCCCGCTCCCGGATGACCGGGAGAGGGAAAAAAGCGCTCGAACCGATACCGACTCTCCGGCGACCACGCCCCCACGTTCTTCAGCAGCACGCTCCATCGGCGGGGCTCCCACTGCGATAAAAAAAGCCCCTCGAACCGTCCTCCGGTCGATTTGGTCAGGTAGAAGCGCGCTGGGACGACGCGGGCGTTGTTGAAGACCAGCAGATCGCCTTCTCGCAGTAGCGACGGGAGATCGGAAAACCGCCGGTGCGTGATCGAGCGGTCCTCGCGCCGGTAATGCAGCAACCGCGACCCCGGGCGATCGCGCGCGGGCTCCTGGGCGATCAGGTGGGGGGGAAGATGGAAATCCAGTTCGTCGGTTCGCATGGTGACAAAGGCTTTTCCGGTCGTCCTGACTTATACACGGAGATCACAGAGGCACGGAGACCACAGAGAGGAACAGTTTTTTCTCCGGGTTCTCCTTGCCTCCGTGATCTCCGTGCATGCCGGCGTTCAGGTTTGGACGTTCACGTGATGTTTCCCAAAAACAACATCCGTCATAAACGGACTTTCGGGCAGCACACCCGATAAGCACGCAGGCCGATATTTCGTGGGAAATCTAGCAGGTGCGTCTGATTGCGTCGAACGCGCGTCCGATTTGCTTCGTATCGGGCGGTGTCAGACGCGTTGTCCAGCCTCATCATCGCCGCCAGCGACCTCAAGGTCGTGTCGCTGGTTACCGGCGCGATCAACGCCAATCTGCCCAAGACCGGCCCGCTCGGCACGATCCGCCCGGCGGACAACCCCTTCACCCCGAGGCCCCACCAGAAGTTCGATAACAGCCCACAAGGCAACGCGGCCATCGAGCCGCGCCGGGTCATCCACCCCACCCCGCGCATCGAACCCCGGCAGGTCATCCACCCGGCCCCGAGGATCGAAAGACTCCCCGATCAGTATGTAAGTTGCATGGAACCCGTGCCGTCAGAATCAAAGAGCACCAACCCGATCCAGCCGCCTTGGAAAACCATCCCCTGGCCAAAAATCGATGCGGTAACGATCGAGACTAAAGTGTACCCGCAGATTACCGATCTGATTCATAAGGGAACGCTGCTGGATTTGTTTGTGTAATGACAAACGTGACGCGGTCCCGGTTGTCTCAGAATTGGAGGCCGCGATGCTGTCACCCGATCAGGTTGAAGAACTCAACGAATCGATCCAGTCGATGGACCGCGATTCCATCGTCTCCCAGCTCCGCCACTTCCGATCGCGCTTCCCGCTGGATTTCACCCCCGATTTTTACACCCGTGAGCCGCTTTCACGCCTTCGCCATATTCTCTTCGGATTGTGTCTGCACAATCAGAAGATGATCGATGTCGCGGTTGCGGCGTAAACGCAACCCGTGAATATCTCGATTGGCGCGGATGCCACGCTCACGCCGATTTGACCGTCGCGCGGGACGCTTTCTCGATATACACGCCCTGGTTGCGGAATTTTTCGTAGCGGCGTTCCAGCAGGTTTTCGAGTTTGGTGCGTTTGAGGTCGCGAAGGGTCTTGGCGATGTACTGTTCGAGGTTGTGGGCGGCGGAGTGGGGGTCGCGGTGGGCACCGCCGAGGGGTTCGGGGATGATCTGGTCGATGATGCCGTTGGCCTTCAAATCCTTGCTGGTCAGCTTCAACGCCGCGGCGGCGTCGGGGGCGTTTTCGCTGCCCTTCCAGAGGATGCCCGAACAGCCTTCGGGGCTGATGACCGAGTACCATGCGTTTTCCATCATGGCAACGCGATCCGCAACCGCGATCCCGATCGCGCCGCCGGAACCACCTTCGCCGGTGATGATAGAGATAATCGGCGTTTTCAGGCGCGACATTTCCATCATGTTGACCGCGATCGCCTCGGCGACGCCGCGTTCTTCCGAGCCCAGGCCCGGATAAGCCCCGGCGGTATCGACGAGGGTGACGACGGGCAGGCCGAATTTTTCGGCCAACTTCATGCAGCGGAGGGCTTTGCGGTAGCCTTCGGGGTGGGCGCAACCGAAGTTGCAGGCGATTTTTTCCTTGGTGTCCCGGCCTTTGTGGTGGCCGATCAGTACGACCTTGTGCCCGCCCATGCGCGCCAGGCCGGCGACGATGGCGCGGTCGTCGCCGTAGCGACGGTCGCCGTGCAGCTCGCGGAACTCACGGCAGAACAGGTCGACATAGTCCCTGAACTGCGGCCTTTGCGGATGCCGCGCGACTTGAACCGTCTCCCACGGGGACAGGTTTTCGAACGTCTTTTTCAGTAGCGCCGTGTAGTTATTGCGAAGCTGGCGAAGCTCTGCGGTGTAATCGATCTGCTTGTGGGCCTGCATCGCTTCCAACTCCCCGATCTGCTGCTCAAGCTTGGCCAAAGGCTGCTCGAACGCCAGGGTGTGGCGAAGGACGGGCTTGGTGTCGGACGCTGCGTGGCTTTCCAGTGGGGTCGTGCTCATGATCGAATCGTCCGATAGCGTAACGTTAAGATGCGTCTGAGCAAGCGGATTGACACCCGGGCCGACATCCGTGATTCTCAGTCAGCGCGTCAGGGCGGCCTTGGCGATCCCGAAACGCTATACGACTCATCGGATTCCTATGCCCCAGAACTTGACGATTATCGGACTCGGACTCCTCGGGGGCTCGATCGGCCTGGCAGTTAAGGATCGCATAAGAGGCTGTAAAATAACGGGTTGCGCTCATCGGGAGGGGTCGCTGAAAGACGCGCTGGCGCTAGGCGCGATCGACTCTTGGACGCTCGACCCCGCCGAAGCGGTTCGGGAGGCGGGTTTTGTGGTCCTGTGCATGCCGGTGAGCATGATCGGCACGTGGATCTGGAAGATCGCGGGGCATTTGAAAGCCGGCGCGGTGGTGACCGACGTCGGTTCGACCAAGGCGGCAATTTGCTACGCCGGCGAGGCGATTCAGCGCCCGGCGCACTTTGTGGGCAGCCACCCGATGGCGGGGAGCGAGAAGAAGGGCGTCGCGGTCGCGCGGGCGGACCTGTTCGACGGTGCGACCTGCATTGTCACCCCGACGTCGGGTACCGATTCAGGGGCCGCCGACACCGTCGCGGCATTCTGGCAGACGCTCGGCTGCCGCGTCGTCCGGCATGACCCGGAAACCCACGACCGTCTCGTCTCCCTCGTCAGCCACCTCCCCCACGCCGTCGCGGCGGCGGTGGTGGCAGTGCAGTCCGACGCCTCCCTCGACCTCCGCGGCAAAGGCTTTCTCGACAGCACCCGCGTCGCCGCCGGCGATGCGGAGCTGTGGCGGGATATTCTCACCGACAACCGCGATAACGTCGTTATCGCCATCGACCGGTTGATCGCCGAACTCGCAACCCTCTCCCGCACCCTCCGGTCCAACGACCCCGCCGCCCTCCAACAGTGGCTCGCCCAGGCCGCCCGCGTCCGCACCTCCCTCGACCCCCGAAA
>JBBQQZ010000203.1:0-7091 GCA_038215325.1 Tepidisphaerales bacterium
GGCCGCAGAGACGCAGAGACGGAGAGAGCACCGCGCGGCGGCGGTGTCGACTCGCATTCACCCGTAGCACCGCCGTCCCCACCCGTGTCCACGGCCGAGACGGCCGTGCTACGAATGCGCCGCTCTCAAACCATAGGTAGGGTGCGTCTCTGACGCACCGCCATCGCGACAGACGGCGAACGGTGCGTTGGAAACGCACCCTACAAAACTGGGTCGATTTTGATCCGACCAACGGCATCGTCCCCGAAGACCAGCACCTGACGGTCGCCTGGGCGCGGGACTACGACGACGTCGGCCCGGTCCGCGGCGTGATCCTCGGCGGCCACTCGCATTGGCTGTGCGTGGCGGTGGATGTAAGGCGGATCGACGACGCGGCGTGATGGCGGCAGACGAAGAGACCGGGAGACACGAGACACGAGACAGGTAGACAAAAGAAAACGAGAGCGGGAGAACCTTGTCTCCCACTCTCGTGTCTCGTGTCTCCCGGTCTGGTTTCCCGGATCTACTGTCTATTCCCGATCAATACCGGCGCTTCTGGCGCGGCTTACCCTGAAACTTGGGCTTTCCTGCCGCCACCGGATGAGCGGCGCGGCCGGTGGAGGTGCCGGTGGGGCGGGCGTTGCTGTCGCGGTGGGGACGCGCGGCGTGGGCGGGGGCGTGACGGTCGTGGCGCGGCGGGTGGTTGCCCGGGCGGACGACGTCGTGACGACGCGGCTCTTCCCGACGCGGGGCGGTATGCGCCTCGCGGGCCGGACGAGCAGCGCCCATGTTGTCTGCGGCGACCGGGCCTTCGGCGTAGACCGGGTGGTCGTTGCGGACGGTCAGTGTCTTTTTCAGCAAACGTTCGATCTGACGCAGGTTGTTGCGTTCGTCACGATCGCAGAACGACACCGCCGCGCCCGAAGCGCCTGCACGGGCGGTTCGGCCGATGCGGTGGACGTAGGTTTCCGGTTCGTGCGTCACGTCGTAGTTGATCACGTGCGTGATGCCATCGACGTCGATGCCGCGCGATGCGATATCGGTCGCAACCAGGATCGGGGTCTTCATCGCCTTGAAGTTTGCCAGCGCCCGCTGGCGGGCGTTCTGACTCTTGTTGCCGTGGATCGCCTCGGCGCGGATGCCGCGCTTGTACAACCCGGCGACGACCTTGTCCGCGCCATGCTTGGTCCGCGTGAACACGATCGCCCGGGCCATCGGCAACTCGTGGTACAGGTGGGCCAGGAGGTGCGGCTTGTTTTTCTTATCGACGAAGTAGACCGACTGATCGATGTTGTCGGCAGTGGCGGCGGCGGCGGCGACTTGCACGCTGATGGGGTTGCGCAGTAGTTCGTTCGCCAGGTCGCGGATTTCACGCGGCATCGTGGCGCTGAACATGAGCGTCTGACGCTCCTTTCTCAGCGTCGAGACGATGCGCTTGATGTCGTGGATGAAGCCCATGTCCAGCATGCGGTCGGCCTCGTCGAGGACCAGCGTGTGGACGTCGGCGAGGTTGATGATGCGCTGGTTGACCAAATCGAGCAGACGGCCGGGCGTGGCGATGCAGACTTCGACGCCGCGACGCATCGCATCCGCCTGCGGACGCTGATTGACGCCGCCGAAGATGACGTAGTTGCGGACCTTCAGGTTCGCGCCATAAGCACGGAAGCCTTCGGAGATCTGTGACGCCAGTTCGCGGGTGGGGCAGAGCACGAGAACGCGTGGCTTGCCGGGTTGAGCCGGAGCGGGGTTCGTGTGCAGTTTATGGAGGATGGGCAGCGCGAACGCTGCGGTCTTGCCCGTGCCGGTCTGGGCGGCGCCCATGACATCTCGGCCGGCAAGAACGTGGGGAATCGCCTGCGCCTGAATGGGCGTGGCGGTGGTGTATCCTTCGGCAATCAGTGCGCGCAGGATGGGTTCGGACAAATTAAGATCAGCAAACAGCATTTACGGTCCTTCAGTGGACGCCAATGCGCACTGAGAGGGCCGGTTCAAGGAGTGAACACGAAAAAAGCCAGCCAATGCGCTACAACCTGCTTTATCTCGATTACTGCTCAGCCATATGAATGGGATTGAGGACGAGGACGGGTTGTGAGAGGAACAGTATCGCACATGTTTCAGAAATTTCCAGTCAAAAATGGGATAAACGCGAAGACGCGAAGATGCGAAGCGGAATTGGAGGGCATTTTCTTCGCGCCGTCGCGCCTTCACGTTTAACGATTTTCAGCAGAAGATCAGTGCCGCGACGGTAGTGCGCCGGGGGGTGTTCCGGTACATTCGACCCCGTCAACCGCAACCGAGGCACGCGATGTCAGAGCCGAACATTCGAGTCGTTCCCGATACCCGGGCGATGGTCCAGGAAGTCGCCGAGTCGATCGTTCGCTTGGCCGATCAGTGTGCGAAGAATTCGCTCATGTTCTCCCTCTTCCTTTCCGGCGGCTCCACGCCAAAAGCCCTCTACGAACTGCTGGCGAGCGATGAATATCGGACCCAGATCGACTGGCGCGGCGTCGAACTCTACTTCGGCGACGAACGCTGCGTCCCGCCCGAGCATGAACTGTCCAACTACCGCATGGCGAAGGAAACGCTTATCAGCAAAGTCCCCATCCCGCCCGACAACGTCTACCGTATGAAAGGCGAAATCGACCCCGAGCAGGCGGCCAAAGAGTACGGGAAAATGCTCCAGGAAAAATTCTTTGATGAAGGCCCCGACCTGCTCCTTCTAGGCATGGGCGACGACGGCCACACCGCGTCACTTTTTCCCGGCACCGAAGCCCTCCTCGAAAAAAAACACCGCGTCGTCGCCAATCACGTGCCGCATGATTACATCCCCAAGGGCACCAACTGGCGCATCACGCTGACCTACCCCTTCATCAACAAATCACGCGAGATCGCGATCCTCGTGACCGGCGCTTCCAAGGCCAAACGCCTGGCGGAAGTGCTCGAAGGGGACGAGCAGATCGAACAACTGCCGATCCAGGGCGTGAAGCCGGAACTGGGCAACGTCACCTGGTACCTTGACGTGTTGGCGGCGGGAATGAACGAGGAGTGAGGAAATGTCGAATGTCGAATGCCGAATGTCGAGTGAGCGCACCATTCGACATTCGGCACTCGACATTCGACACTCTGCCATGAACTTCAAAATCTACCACGTTCGCGAACACAACGTCGGCCAGCCGCTGGTGGAGATGTTGCGCCGCGTGTTCGCGAATAAGACCGAGAACGAAGTTCGCCGGCTGATCTCGACGCGGCGCGTCGAGATCGATGGCAACGTGTGCTTCGATTCCCATCGTCGGCTCCGAAAAGGCGAAACGCTGCGCGTCCATGACGATTCGGTCAAAGCCCCGCCCGGCGAGCAGGATGTGAATATCCGGTTCCAGGACGAGCATTTGATGGTGGTCGAGAAACCGCCGGGCATCACGTCCGTGCGGGAGGACGAAGACGAGGGCCGGCCATCGCGTCAGCCGACGCTGGACGAGGTATTGCAGCGGCTGATGGACCGCGACGGTCTGGGCAAATTGCCCGGCCGGGGCGCGGGGGCAATAGGCGCCCAGCAGAAACAGCGCAAAGACCTCAAATACATCGTCCAGGGCAAAAAGATCCGCGTAAAAATCCGGCCCGTGCATCGGCTGGATCGCGATACGTCCGGCCTCATGATCTTCGCCATCTCCCCGCCTGCCGAGGAGGCGCTGGAGAAACTGTTCGCCGAGCACGCGATCCAGCGGGCGTACATGGCGGTCGTTCACGGGACGATCCAGTCCCGCTCGATTGAATCCGACCTCATCCGCGATCGCGGCGACGGGCTGCGCGGATCACTTCCCGAAGGCAAAATCGACGACCAGGCCAAACACGCCATCACGCGCATCAAACTGATCCGTCACATCGGCGAGCAATACAGCCTGATCGATTGCCAGCTCGAAACCGGCCGCACGCACCAGATCCGCATCCACCTCTCCGAAGCCGGCCACATGCTCTGCGGCGAGCGCGTCTACACACGACCGCAGACCGGCGCCCAACCCGTCCAGGACGTCTCCGGCGCCCCGCGCCACGCTCTGCACGCCTACCGCCTTGCCTTCACACATCCGATCACGGGCAAGCCGCACACGTTCGAGAGCAAGTTCCCGCGCGACCTGCACAAATGGCTGAGTAAACTCGAAGATTCGTTCCTGACGAAGAAGTAGGACATTTCTCAACGCGTCGCAAGCCGTCCAAAACGGGGCACTCCAAATGTAGCATGCTACATCGTAGGCTACGTTGGTGAGCGGCTTTGCGTCACGCTCAACCTTCGCTCCTGCAATCACTTACGACGATACCGACTTTCGCGAGAGGTTCGCCGCAACTTTGCGCGTGCTACATTTGCTACATCGTTTTTCCCCGCGTAGCCGGCTGGCACGCAGTGCCGCCTCCTTCGCCCGTCCGGGGCGGGCCTGCGTCCGCGCCGCCACGCGGCAGAGGTCTTCCTTCGACTCTTCACTTTTCAAACAGCCTCGCGCGACAGAAACACCCGCCGCAGCGCACGACTTCGTACGTCTATTCTTAGCCCGTTCCCCCGCAAAAGTCGGCGGTAAAATCCGCGTCATTGCGCCGATCCCGGGAATGGGCGAGGCAGGCGTCGCAGCTACCGGCGGGGGGCCGCAATCCTGTTGCGCAATGCAATGGTTTTCCGCCTTACTCCGGAAGACTTTTCATCGCAAACCTGACGCATCGAGATCAGCATAGGCGTCTTTCTCGATTGCGAACCGCGAGAAAAAGCCGACAATCCGGCCTCTTCAACCAAACACGAGGGATAACTATGAGCCTGCAAAAATTCGGCATCGTCGGTCTGGAAGTCATGGGTCGGAATATCGCCTTGAACATCGAGGAAAAGGGCTTTCCGATCGCGGTGTACAATCGAACCACCTCGAAGGCGGAAGAATTCGTCGCGGAGAACCAGGGCAAGGACATCAAGTACGGCAAGACGCCGCAGGAGTTTGTGGCGCTCTTGGAGAAGCCGCGAAAGATCCTGCTGATGGTCAAGGCCGGCTACGCCACCGACGCCACGATCGACGTGCTCAAGCCCTATCTCGAACCCGGCGACATCCTCATCGACGGCGGGAATGCGCTGTATACCGACACCGAGCGTCGGGAGAACCAGCTTCGCCCGACCGGTCTCAAGTTCTTCGGCATGGGCGTCTCCGGCGGTGAAGAAGGCGCGCGACAC
Source organism: Tepidisphaerales bacterium (assembly GCA_038215325.1). GTDB lineage: Bacteria > Planctomycetota > Phycisphaerae > Tepidisphaerales > Tepidisphaeraceae > BPJO01. The sequence goes on from JBBQQZ010000203.1 coordinate 5,177, forward strand.
GGGCCTTCGCTCATGCCCGGTGGCGATCGCGCCAGCTACGACTACCTCAAGCCGATCCTCGAAAAGATCGCCGCCAAGGCACCCAGCGACGGCGTGCCGTGCGTCACCTACTGCGGCGAGCGCTCGGCGGGGCACTTCGTCAAGATGGTTCACAACGGCATCGAGTACGGCGACATGCAGCTCATCGCCGAAGCGTACGACCTGCTGAAAAATGTCGGCGGGCTGGATAACGCCGCGCTCAAGGCGGTGTTTGAAGAGTGGAACGCCAGCGAACTGCAAAGTTTTCTCATCGACATCACTGCCGAGATCATCAATTTCAAAGACCCGAACGGCCCTGGCGCGCTGGTCGAACAGATCCGCGATGTGGTGGGCATGAAGGGCACGGGCACTTGGACGATCAAGGCCGGGCTCGATCTGCTGGTTCCGCTGCCCACGATGGCGGCGGCGGTGGATATGCGCGAGATCAGCATGCTGAAGGACGAACGCGTCGCCGCGAGCAAGGTGCTGTCGGGGCCGAAGCCGAAGAAGTTCGCAGGCGACGTCAAGGCGTTTATCAAGGACGTGAAGGACGCGCTGTACTGCTCGAAAATCTGCTCGTACGCGCAGGGCATGACGATGCTGGCGGCCGCCAATAAGACGGTCGACAAAGGCGGGTTTGATTACAAGATGACGCTCCCCGACCTGCCGATGATCTGGCGTGCCGGCTGCATTATCCGCGCGGTGTTCCTGGAAGAGATCACCAAGGCGTTCAAGGAAACTCCGTCGCTGGCGAACCTGCTGCTGGACCGCCGGTTCAGGTCGATGATCGACGCACGTCAGGAAGCGTGGCGTCGGGTGGTGAAGGCGGGCATCGACAACGGGATCGGTCTGACGGCGTTCAGCACCAGCCTCACCTACTACGACAGTTACCGCCGCGAACGCATGCCGGGCAACCTGATCCAGGCGCAGCGCGATTACTTTGGTGCCCACACGTACGAACGCCTCGAAGCGCCGGGTAAGTTCATCCACACCACCTGGAGCAGCGAGCAGATCGCCCACGAAGTGCCGACGCACGGCACGGGCGCGACGCAGGTGGGGACACGCGAACAGCCGAAAGGCGACTGATGAGAATGAGGAATGATGAATGAGGAATGGTGAATGGGCGGAACGCGGCCGTTCTGTCCGCGACGGGTGCCACGGCTTGGTACGCCAAGCCGTGGTGCGCGTGATACGAACGTGATCGGCCAGTATCGAGCCTTCCACGGCTTCGAGTACGAAGCCGTGACACCCTGTTCTGAAATGCAGATGAACCTGCTTGCCATCGACATTGGGTCTTCTTCGATCAAGGCCGGCATTCTCACCGGGTCCGGCGCGCCGCGGCGCGTGGTGACGGAATCGTTCGCGACGCGGTACGACGGGAAGCATGCGGAAGTGGATGAGCGGAGTATCCTGCGCGCGCTGAGTGCGGTCATTCAGAAGCTGGGTTCGGATGCGAAGCGGGTTGACGCGATCGTGCCGACGGTGATGGCACCGAGCTGGGTGGCGATGGATGTGAAGGGCCGGGCGATCACGCCGATCGTGACGCATCAGGACCGCCGGGCGATTGCCGAGGCCCGTTGGATTGAGAACCGAGTCGGCGCGGATCGGCATTTGAAGCTCTCCGGTAACAGACCGTTTCCGGGGGGGATTAGTTCGACGACGTGGCGGTGGTTTGCGACGCATGAGAAGGCGCGGATGAAGCGGGCCGACCTGGTCGGACATCTCTCGACGTGGTTCATCCGGAACGCATGCGGAACACGCGTTACCGATCCGTCCAACGCCGCGTTCATGGGCTTTTATGAATCGCTGACGCTCAAGGGTTGGAGCGATGAGTTGATCGCGGGTTTGGGCGTGGATGCGAGGCTGTTGCCGGAGATTCGGGAGGCGAACCAGATCG
>JBBQQZ010000204.1:0-7087 GCA_038215325.1 Tepidisphaerales bacterium
GTCGGGTGGCGTCGGTCGGCGTCGATATCCAGGAGGTCGTTCAGGATGTAGTTGCCCGATGCGATCAGGCAAAACACGCCGAACGTCGCCAGTGTCACCCAGATCAGCGGCCACTCGCTCAACCGGTGCGATGCCAGCAGCGGCAGCGCCACCAGCACGTTCTTCACCCACTGGTGCGGCCGCAGCAACCGGAATAGGTCGCCGGGCGTGTTGTTGTGAATGTGCGCCAGACGATGGATCTGCACCTTGGTGTTTTTGAACGGGTTGAACTTCCGTCCGCCCACCATGCCCGCGACCGCGCTGGCTTCAAAGATCACCAGGTCCTGTCCGGAATCGCCGAGGTATTCGAAATCCTTTTCGCCGCAGTCGGCGCGGATGGAGACGAGTTTGTTCGCACCGATCAGGTTCGTGCCGTTTTCGGTCGCGTAGACGGCATCGAAGCAGCCGAGATACTCTGCCACGGCATCCGCATACTTGCGATGCGACCCCGTCGCCAGCACCACGCGCCGGCCTTCGGCGCGGGCGCTCTTCACGTACTCGATCACCGCTTCCCGGTAGGGGAGGTTGGCCGGATCGATCTCAACCGTCTCGGCGACGATGTCCTTCGCGGCCTGGCGACCTTTGAACATCGCGAGCCCTGCCCGCAACGTCGCGAGCGGATGATCGCGCAGCATCGCCAGCGACGCCTGCTGCATCGTGTCAGTACGAACGAGAGTTCCGTCGAGATCGACGTAAAGAGGTGGTTTCATCACAGGATTGCCAACCTATCCGATCCGACGCCCGCAACAAATCGTTCTGACTCTCGATCCGGTCAAAATTGGAGCACTGTAAATGTAGCAAGCTACATTGTTCACTTCGTCCGCGGGTGATCGTGCAGCGATCATAAGGCAATTTTGAAGAAAGACTTACGTCGAATCGACCTTCCGCACTGCTCCCGGCGGATTTGCGCGCGTGCTACATTTGCTACATCGCCCGAATCCCTGCCATCTCGGCCGGAGTTGTATTCGATTTTCAATGAGCCTTCGTCTTTCGTAGGTTGGGCAACGCCCACGACGAGCGTCAACTGACTGGCGTCGTGGGCTTCGGCTACCCTGCAAAAGGCACCCTCATTTTATCGCCGCCGATCGGAAAAGTCGGCGGGAAAATCGCCGGGGGCCTAGCGGTCAGCGAGCTGCTCGGCGGCACCGTAGTTGCCCGCGGCTTCTTTCGGATCGCGGCCGTAGACGCCATCGGTCTCGGGCGCGGGGAGATCGGGCTTCGCGGTCGCGCCATCCACGCACCACCACCAGTTGGATTTGAATACGAACGTCTCCGGCTGCGTGTCGGGGCCGATGTTCACGAACGTCCGCACGCTTTGCCGAGAGTACTCGATCAGATTCCGCTCGAATATCACGTTGCGACACTTCGCGAACCGCGCATCGCGCGATTCCTGAAGAATGCGCATCACCCACTTGCCCGGCTGTTTGATCGTGTTGTTGCGGAACACCGCGCCGTCCACGCCCACGAACGCCACCGCCGCCTCGCTTCCTTCGATGAGGTTGTTTTCAACGGTGATCTCCTTCGCCTCGTACGCCGCATCCAGCGGCCGAAAGTAGGCGAGGCCCGTCGATCCGCCCACGTTTAACGCCCGGCTGCCGGCGTTGCTGAATCGGTTCTGCTTCACCGTGATCCGCGTCGTCCCGCCTTTCATCTGCACGCCGCTCGACTGATCGAAACCGTCCTTGCCCGTGATCGAACACCCGTCGATCACGCCGTCGGCGCAGCCGACCATATCGATCGCGCTGCCGCCCCAGCCTTCGACGGTGCAGCCGGTGATTTCGAAGTCCTTCAACCCCGACAGCTTGATCCCGTCGGTGTTGCCCCTGGGTCCGGTGTCGATGATTTCGCAATCCAAAACCCTGATTCCCACCGCCCGCTCCGCCGCGTCAGCGCCGCCGTCGTCGATGTTCAAACCGTTGCCGGTTGATCCGCGGATGCGCAGGTGGCTGACGGTGACGTAGTTCGACCCCGCCAGATGCAGCCCCGACCGTCCGTCAATGACCGCCTTTTGCGTCGGAACGTCCGACGTCAATACAATCGGCTTGTCTTTTGCGCCCGCCAGCGTCACATGGATCCCGCCGCGGTACGTTCCAGACGTCAGGCGGATTTCATCGCCCGGCTTTGCCGCGCGAAGCGCGGCTGCCAGTTCGTCATCGGTGCGAACGACAATGTGCTCGGCAGCGACGAAAGAAGGAATCGATAGAAACAAGCAGGCGGATCGTGCGATGAAGTTCATTCGGCCTCCGTTACCCTCAACTCTTCAAACCTTGCCAATTGTATTGTGGGCGAAGCCCACGACGAGCGTCAACCGACCGGCGTCCTGGTCCGGCGCCGGCTGTACGGTGGATTGGACGTTGGTCAGTTTGTTTCGACCCTGTTAACATGCCCGGCGAAGCGAGGCGGATGTTTCACGCGCTGCGGACGTGGCGACTGGCAGAAGGGTTATGGTGCTGAAGTTCGAGATTTATAAGAACGGCGAACGCCAGAAGCAGTACGGCCTGGTGAACGCGATGGCGGTGGGGCCCGAGAGCGTGCCGTGGTCGGGGCAGGTGTCGTTCAAGGACGAGCACCTGATCGTCTCGCGCACCGACGACAGCGCGACGGCGGTGTCGCTATTGTGGGATATGGGCGCTTGCGGTGCGTACCAGATGGAGACCACTCGCCTGCCGCCTCGGGTCAAGCCGTACGTGCTGAACGTGGAACTGGCGCGGTTTCGGCTGATGAAGATCGTTCAGAAGCAGGAAGATTGGAACCTGTTCGATTTTCCGCGCACCGAAAAATTCCAGGCCCAATTCCGCGAGGCCCAGGGATTGTTTGCAGAGGCGTTGGCGCATCTGGACAAGCCTGCGGCGGCGTCGAAGCTGGCGGATCGGTCGATGGACGTGTCGTTGGAATTGTCGGAAGACCTCGCGCGATTTCACGCCGAACTGCTGCTGAATCGCCGCCGGGCGAGCGGGGCGCTGCCGAGGCACCTGTTTGGGTGCAAGATCGACTGGACGATCAACAATCAAAAATATCGCGACAGCGTCTGCGAGATGTGCGATTTCGTCGTCGTGCCGATGCCCTGGAAGCTGCTCCAGCCGAGCGAAGATGCGCTTCTGACCGACAAGCTCGACGAATGGATCGAGGCGCTGGCGAAAAAGCGCATTCTCGTGATCGCCGGCCCGCTGGTGGATTTGTCGGACGGGCAGGTGCCGGACTGGCTGTATATCTGGGAACACGATTTTGAAACGCTGCGTGACCTGGCGTATGAATACGTGCGCAAGATCGTTTCGCGTTATCGCCGTGCGGTGACGGCGTGGAACGTGGTGGGCGGGCTGCACGCGACGACGTCGTTCACGCTGTCGTTCGAGCAGATGATCGAACTGACGCGCGTGCTGGTGCAGCAGACACGCACCGTGGCGAGCAACGCCCGCACGATCGTGACGATCAAGTACCCGTTCGGCGAATATCATTCGCAAAATCACCCGACCGTTCCGCCGATGCTGTACGCGGAGATGGTGGCGCAGGCGGGGATGAATTTCGACGCGTTCGCGTTGGAACTGGAGATGGGCGTGCCCGTGAGGTCGCAGTTCACGCGGGATTTGTTCCAGTTGTCGATGATGCTGGACCGCTTCAGCACGCTGGGCAAGCCGGTGTTTCTGACCAGCCTGGGCGTGCCGTCGCGCGCGACGCCGGACCCGACCGACCGCTCCGGCGGCGCGCTGGACCCGAGCGTGGCGGGAAGGTGGCATGAGCCGTGGTCGCCGGCGCAGCAGGCGAAGTGGCTGGACGAATTCGCGCGGATCGCGCTGAGCAAACCGTATGTCGAGAATCTCTGCTGGGCGAATTTCGCCGACCTCAGCGCCACGCTCCCCGGCGGCGGACTGCTGACGGACATGCTTCAGCCCAAGCCCGCGATGCAGGCGGTGCAGTTGCTGCGCGAGCAGATGAGTAAGACCCCGAAAAAGTGAGCGCCAAGTGTGCGCTGATGGGTGTCACGGCTTGGTTCGCCAAGCCGGGGTAGGTTCGGAGCTTGCCGTGTGCTTCCAAGCTTTCCAGGGCTTGGACGACCAAGCCGTGGCACCCACGATCGAGTCGATGGTTCAAGGAACACCACACGTTTTCGTGCGATCACGATCCATGCCGCGCGATCCCGCTCATCATCTCGCGTTCACCTCGCGGCAACGGCGGGTGCTGATCGTGTTGCTAGTGATCGGCGCAATGTATGCGGGCGGGCGATGGTTGCGAAATCGAACGGTGATCGCTGATCCTCAGCCGGAATCGGGATCGCGCGCGGGCGAACTGGCAGACCGGATCGATATCGAAGAGGCCGACTGGCAAACGCTGGCGATCCTGCCGGGCATCGGCGAGAAGCGGGCGCGGGATATTTTGCGGAAGCGCGACGATTTGCGGCTGCGCAGGCCGGGAGAACGCGCGTTCAAGCGGATTGAGGATCTGCTGATGATCGACGGGATCGGCGTCGCGACCATCGACAAGCTGCGGCCGTACTTGGCCTTTTAAGAAGATAGCGGGATCGCGAAACCGATTCACTGAACGGTCTGCGCTGCCGGGACGGGCACGGGGGCGAGCATGGATTCGAGATTGTCGGGGGACAACGCGATCGGGTCGTGAGCGTCATTGATATAAAAATCGCCGACGCGCGTGCGGATGAGCTGGCTGAGGTAGGCACCGACGCCGAGGGCATCGCCGATATCACGTGCGATGGACCGGACGTACGTCCCGCGGCCGCAATCGACGCGGATTCGGGCGATCGGCCACTCGTAGCTGAGCAAATCGACCGCGTCGATCCGCACGACACGCGGCTGAGGTGCCACAGGCGATTCACCCAGCCGCACACGGTCGCTCGATCGCATTCCGCCGATTTTCAAGGCGCTGTAGATGGGGGGGTGTTGGAGAATATTGCCGGAGAATCGCTGCAAAACGCGTTCGAGATCGGCTTTTTCGACTGGTGTTGCGCTGGCCGTGGGAACGTCTGGAGAATCTGGATCGTGGGTGACGGTGGTTGCACCGAGGCGCAGAGTCGCGACGTACTGCTTGGGGCTGGACATGAGCGCCTCGGACAATTTCGTCGCCCGGCCGACCAGAACCAGCAGCACGCCGCTGGCAAACGTGTCGAGTGTGCCCGCGTGCCCGATCTTGGTATGGCGGGGCAGCATGTGCTTGATGCGGGTCACGGCGCGGGTGCTGCGGAGGCCGGCGGGTTTGCGAAGATTGAGAATCCCGTTAATTATCACTTGATCCGTTCGATCCTATTCACTACAAATGATATAGCATGATCTGGACCAAAGAACGAATCGTCGCGGAGTTGAAAGCACTGGCCAGGAAGAAGGCCGACCTATCCTACAACAACCTGGCAAAAAAGAACCAGGCGCTGGTGTCGGCGGCGGCGTACCACTTCCGATCTTACCGGAACGCGGTCGAGAAGGCGGGCCTCAACTACGAGGACATCGCCCGTCGGCCGCGCTGGACCAAGCTGCGCGTGATCGCGCTGATTAAGTCCGCCCGTAAGAAGAATCAGGATTTGAACTGGTCGTCGGTGACCAAGCGTCGCGACGACCTCGGCAAGGCCGCTTTCGCGGCGATCCAGGGCCGGCTTTTCGGTGCATGGGACCGGGCCCTCACCGCTGCGGGGCTGGATTCGGACGAGGTGTCGCGGTATCGCCGCTGGAACAAAAACACGATCATCTACGAACTCAAAGCCCGCGCCGCCGACCAGGAAGACCTGAATAGCGGTGCCGTCCAGCGCGACGACCCCGGCCTCCACGCCGCAGCGCTTCGCTACTTCGGCGCGTATGACGAGGCCCTCCGCGCGGCGCGTATGAACCCGAATAAGGTCCGCAAGCGCCGAACCCGCCGCGACTGATTGTCGCGGAATGACGACATGTCATTCGGATTTTGACACGCCCATGACCTCCGCCGCCCTGCCGATCGTCGCGCGGGTCAGCAGCATCACCACCGCCGGCGGAAACTCCATTTCCGGGTGGTCCCGGTAGGCGGGGGGGATGACGCGTTGGGCGAGTTCCTGGATTTCTTGTTCCACCTTCGTCTGACGGTCGTTGATGCGCTTGTGGTCTGATCGGGGCAGCGGGTCGATCACATCATACGCGAGCATGAGGGTCGAAACCTGCCAGTCAAAATAGCTATGCGTTGCGTCGGCCATTCGCGGATTGTCCGGAAAAGATCGCCGATTGCCAAATGCCGATTGCCGAATGAACGCGGCGGTGTCTGACCATTCTTCAAGTGTGGGGATGATCCCGGTGCCCCTACGCTCCTCAAACACCATACGCGTCAAGTCCCCATCCGCGCCCTCCACGACGACGAGACTCTTTGTCGCAGACAGATGATCTCATTGACATCCCCCCACCCCGCAACTGACGTACCAGTCTTCGCCGTCGAAGCATTTCGCTTGCGATGGATTCCGGGTCGCGGTGATTTTTATCCGATTGGGGTCCGTCCAATGCGTGCCACTGCTTAGCGCCCGATTCGCGCCGCCGCCATAGAAACGCTCGAACAACGCCAACTCTCGCTCTGCGTACCTTCCACACAATGTGGACCTGTCCCGATTTATTTTCCCGACAACGGCGCACGGACCCCACAACAAGCGCGCACGGACCCCTGACAACCGCGCACGGACCAGGTAGGGCGGGATGATAATCCCGCCGCGTGTTGCGCGTAAAGCGGGACGGCGGGATTGGCAGCCCGCCTTACCTGCTACCTGCTGGGAAGGTTGATTTGATGACCCACGGCGGGACGAACACGGCTTGGAGTACCAAACCGTGGCACCCGGACGGAAAGGTCTAGTGCCGCGTTCCCATTAACGTCGACAAGCGATATCATGCGATGCAGACTTTTAGCGAGAAACGTGATGATCGAACGCCTGCGAATCCAGAATTACAAAGCGCTCCGCGACGTGTCGCTGGACTTCACGCCGATGCACGTGCTGATCGGGCCTAACGACGCCGGAAAGACGAGCATTCTGGAAGCGATTGCTGCGTTGTGCCGCAGTGTCGATTATCAGATGTCGGCGGCCTTTGAAGGCCCGTGG
>JBBQQZ010000205.1:0-7055 GCA_038215325.1 Tepidisphaerales bacterium
ACGCTCGGCGAGATATCAAAAGCCCTCGCGAACGTCTTCGGCGAATACACGGAATCAAATTCGTAGCACGGGCGTCTCGCCCGTGTCACGGCCGAGACGGCCGTGCTACTGGAGAAAAAATGGTACAGGCGAAAGCAATTAATCATATCGGGATCGCGGTCAAGTCGATCGACGAGCAGAAGGCGTTCTACCAGGACGTCCTGGGCGCCAAGTTCGAAGGCACTGAGATCGTCGCGGAGCAGAAGGTGAAAGTCGGGTTCTTCCTGATCGGCGACGTCCGGCTGGAACTGCTGGAACCGACCGACCCGACCAGCACCGTCGCGGCGTTCATCGAAAAGCGCGGCGAAGGGCTGCACCACGTCGCCTACACCGTGGACAACCTCCAGCAGCGCCTCGACACCCTCAAAGCCGGGGGGGTTCGGTTGATCGACGAAAAACCCCGAACCGGCGCGCACCAGAGTAACATCGCGTTCCTGCACCCCAAGTCGTCGTGCGGCGTGTTGACAGAACTGTGCGAACCGAAACACTGAGCATTCAAGGACTATCATGGCAACTAAAAAGAGCGGAAGCGGTCACGCTACGCCGATGAAAGATCGGATCGCGGACCTCGCGGCCCATCGCAAGACCCTCCACCTCGGTGGCGGCGAAGAGCGGATCAAGAAGCAGCACGCGGCCGGCAAGCTGACGGCGCGGGAGCGCGTCGATCTGCTGGTCGATCCTGGCAGCCTTCAGGAGATGCTCGGTTTCGCGACACACCGCTGCACGCTGTTCGGGCTCGAAGGCAAAGAGATGCCCGCCGACGGTGTCGTGACGGGGTGCGGCTCGATCAACGGGCGGCTTGTTCACTTCGCGAGTCAGGACTTCACCGTCGCCGGTGGCGCTGCGGGCGAAGTACATTGCGACAAAATCGTCGAGATGATGAAAAATTCGCTGAAGACCGGCTCGCCGTTCGTCTTCGTGAATGACTCCGGCGGCGCACGCATCCAGGAGGGCATCGACGCCCTGGCGGCGTACGGACGCATCTTCTACCACAACACGCTTTTGTCGGGCGTGGTCCCTCAGGTCTCGCTGATCTGCGGACCGTGTGCCGGCGGTGCGGCGTATTCGCCGGCGCTGACCGACTTCATCATTCAGACCCGCTACGCCCAGATGTTCATCACCGGTCCCAGCGTCATCAAGCAGGTGACCGGCGAAACCGTCTCGGCCGAGCAGCTTGGCGGGCCCGAAGCCCACATGCACTACTCCGGCGTCGTGCATTTCATCGCCGACAACGACCAGCACGCGATGGACATCTGCAAGAAGCTCCTCAGCTATCTGCCCAGCAACAACCTCGAAGACCCTCCGGCGCACCCCCACTCGGGCGCGATCGAACTCGATCCGTCGCTCAACGAAATTCTCCCCGAGAACCCGCGCAGCGGCTTCGACATGAAGGAAGTGATCAAGAAGATCGTCGACGACGGCGACTGGCTTGAAATCCAAGCCGAGTACGCCGCGAACATGATCATCGGGCTCGCGCGCATCATGGGCCGCACGGTCGGCATCCTGGCGAACCAGCCGATGGTCAAAGCCGGCTGCCTCGACATCGACGCATCCGACAAATCCTCGCGCTTCGTCCGGTTCTGCAACGCATTCAATATCCCGCTCGTGACGCTGGTGGACGTGCCCGGCTTTATGCCCGGCGTCGAACAGGAGTACGGCGGCATCATTCGCCACGGCGCGAAGATGCTGTTCAGTTACTCGGCGGCCACCGTCCCGAAGCTTACGATCATCGTGCGCAAAGCCTACGGCGGTGCGTACCTGGCGATGTGCGGCAAGGATTTGGGCGCCGACCGGTGCGCCGCCTGGCCGAGCGCGGAGATCGCGGTGATGGGCGCCGAAGGCGCGGTCGAAGTCCTTTTCCGCAAGGAGATCGACAAGGCCGAAGACAAGGCCGCGAAGCGTCAGGAACTGATCGAAACGTATCGCAACACGTTCAGCACCCCCTTCGTCGCCGCCGGCCGCGGGCTGGTGGACGACGTGATCGAGCCTGCGGAAACGCGTCGTTATCTGGCCTTGGCTCTGGACGCCCTGCGCACCAAGCGCGACATCCGGCCGGCGAAGAAGCACGGGCTCATCCCACTATGAGGCAACCAACGTGATTCAACGACTCCAACAATTCATCGCCGACGCCACCCACAACGCGCCGCCGGGTCAGCTCAAACTGATCACGTACTGCGCGGTCATCGCGGCGGCGTACGCGGTGCTGCGAACGCTTTACCTGCTGTGGAAGTTTCTGAAGCAAACCCCGCAGCCGCTCCCCGCGCCCGCCCGCACCGCACCGGCGGCCGCGATCGGGCAACAGCCGGTCAGTGGTGTCGATCCGAAGCTGATCGTCATCCTCACCGCCGCCGCCACCGCGGCGATGGGCGGGCGGAAGGTCGCGATCCGGCGCATCACATTCATCAACCACAACACCATCTCCGGCTGGGCTGAAGCCGGCCGCATCGGGATCCATGGGTCTCACAACATCAGAAGGATGAGCTAAATGAAACTGCGAATCACTGTTCAAGGCCAGGCGTACGACGTCGACGTCGAAGTGCTGGACGAGCCGACCGGCCCGGCGGCCCGTATCCCGTCGGTCGTACCTGCGGTCGTGGCGACGCCGGCGAGGGCAATGCCCACCGAAGCGCCCAAGCCCGCCGTCAACGCGGCGGTCACCGGCGACCGGGTCGTCAAAGCACCGATCGTCGGGACGATCACACAGGTGAAGGTCGCCCCCGGCGAAGTCGTCGAACTGCACCAGGTGTTGCTGGTCATGGAGGCGATGAAGATGGAGACCAACGTCGCCAGCCCGCTCGCCGGCAAGGTTCGACTCGTGCTGGTCAGCAGCGGCGACGCCGTGAAATCGGGTCAGGTGCTGGTCGAGATGGAGTAGTCGTGATCGCGAGCCTGGCCATGCACCACTCCCATCACGCGACGATCGATTCGACCAACAGCGAGGCGCAGCGTCTGGCGTCGCGCGGCGCGAAGGACCCGATCGTAATCACCGCCGACCGGCAAACCGCCGGCCGGGGGAGAAACGGTCGCACGTGGCAAAGCCCGCTTGGCGGCGCGTGGATCAGCGTGCTGTGGCCATTGGATAAACCGATCGAGCACTACGCCTCAGCGCCGCTGGTCGCCGGCCTCGCCACGCTCCGCGCGATCCGCCGGTTGATCGAAAAACTTCAGGCACCGCACGTGCCGGTGGCGCAGATCAAGTGGCCTAACGACGTGCTGCTGGACGACCGCAAGGTCGCCGGCATCCTCTGCGAAACCGCCCAGACCAACGGGCTTATCTCGCACTTGGTGATCGGGGTCGGCATCAACGTCGATTTCGAAATGAGCCAGTTGCACGGCAAACTCCGCCACCCGCCGACCACGTTGCACGCGGCGCTTCGACGAAAGGTGAAAGTCGGCGACGTGGTCGACGGCTTCATCACGCAGTTTGAAATCCTCATGAACCGTTACAACGACGATGGTCTGACGCCCGGCATGCTGCGTGAGCTGCGGTCAAACCTGGCCTACGTCGGCACGACGCGAATCTGGTCGTTCGCGGACGAACACCTTCGCGCCGAGGTCGCCGGCCTGGACCCGCAAGGACGCCTCATCCTGCGTGGCCCGGGAACCGAGCGCGTCATCGATTACGGAGAACTCAACGCACCCGAGGCGATGTTAGCCGACGTTTAGAAAGAACCATGATGTCCAACACCCTGCCAAAACTCACCGCTGATGAAGCTGCCGCCATGATCCCGCACGGGGCGACGATCGGATTTTCCGGTTTCACCCCCGCCGGCGCCGCCAAGGCCACCCCCCGCGCGCTCGCCGCCAAGGCGCGCGCACTGCACGCCAAAGGCGAGCCGTTCAAAGTCCGCGTCCTCACCGGCGCCAGCACCGGCAAAGCGCTCGACGAAGCGCTCGCCAGCGCCGAAGCCATCAGTTGGCGCGCCCCGTATCAGTCCAGCAAGACGCTCCGCGACCAGATCAACAAGCAGCAGATCGAGTTCGTCGATATGCACCTGTCGCACGTGCCGCAGATGGTCGAGTTCGGCTTCTTCGGGACGATCGATTTCGCGGTCGTTGAAGCCGTCGACGTCTACGGCGACGGACGCATCTTCCTCAGCACCTCGGTCGGTGCCGCGCCATCCTTCCTCAAGCACGCCAAAAAGGTGATCGTCGAGATCAACCGCCATCACCACCCTCGCGTGATGGAGATGCACGACATCCGCATCCTCCCCGCCCCGCCCCACCGCCAGCCGATCCCGATCGAGCACCCGCTGCACAAGATCGGCACGCCGTTCGTGCAGATCGATCCGAACAAGATCGTCGGGATCGTCGAAACCAACGAATCCGACGGCGTCGCGCCGTTCGACGCCGCCGATGAGGTCAGCCAGCGCATCGCGAACCACATCATCGCATTCATCCTCGAAGAAAAGCACAACGGCCGGATCCCGCCGGAATTTTTGCCGCTTCAGTCGGGCGTCGGCAACGTCGCCAACGCGGTCATGGAAGGCCTGGGCAAGAACGACGAAATTCCCCCGTTCTACATGTACAGCGAGGTCTTCCAAGACGCTCTGGTCGATCTGATGGAGAAAGGCCGCCTGCTGGGTGCCAGCGCGACGAGCCTGACGTTGTCCGATCCGCAGATGCGCCGCGTCTACGACAACATGGACTTCTTCACCCGCCGCATCGTGCTCAGGCCGCAGGAGTTGTCGAACAACCCCGGCGTCGTTCGGCGGCTGGGCGTCATCACCGTCAACACCGTGCTGGAGATGGACGTCTTCGGCTGCGCCAACTCCACCCACGTCGCTGGCACGCAGTTGATGAACGGCGTCGGCGGGTCGGGCGATTTTACGCGTAACGCGTACCTTTCGTTCCTGGTCGCACCGTCGATCGCCAAAGGCGGCAAGATCAGCACCGTCGTGCCGATGGTGACGCACGTCGATCACAACGAGCACAGCGTGCAGGTGCTGGTCACCGAACAAGGCCTGGCCGACCTGCGCGGGCTCGGGCCGATGGAACGGGCACGCAAGGTCATCGACACCTGCGCCCACCCCCTCTACCGCGACTACCTCCACCGCTACCTCGAAAACAGCGCGATGGGCCACGTCCGGCACAACCTGAGCAAGTGCTTCGAGTTGCACCAGAACCTGATCGCCACGGGTTCGATGCTCCCGCAGTAGCCACAGGGCAACCGCATGTCCCTCTCCCGTGGTAGACGGGAGAGGGAGTCAAACCGGAACATGCGATGGCCTTGAGTCTGTCCCACCGCGAACTTGCCGAGACTTCAATAAACGAACCAAATTCGGTTTTATCGTGCATCGACAGCCCAATTTTGCGTGTCGCAATGGCAAGGTCGATCGATGCCACAGCGCCGCGAGCACTTTTTGCATAACCGCGGCTTCAGATTAAGCTTGGTCGCATCTCTCGTATGGACCCAACCTCCGCCGCCATCTCATCGAACCCGGCCGAGCCGCGAAATCCGGAAGGGCGAGAGAAATTTGTCGCCGAGGAGCTTGCGGTCGTGCTGTCGCATTTCGACATCGGGATCATCGATTCGGTCGTCGAATTTCCGCGTGGTTCTCGGAAAGCCCCGAAGCTGGCGATCGTCGCCGAGCACGGCAAGTACCTGATGAAGCGTCGCGCCCGCGGCCGAGACGACGCATTCAAGGTCGCCTTCTGCCACCAGATCCAGCTCCACCTGATGAACAAGCAGTTCCCGCTGCCCCACCTCATCGGGACCAAGAAAGACAACAACTCCCTCCTGCAATGGCGCGGCGGGATCTACGAACTGTTCGAGTACATCCCCGGACAAAACTATCCGCAAACGCTCGAGGCCACCTTCGATTCCGGCCGAATCCTGGCGCTCTATCACAAGCTGCTGGAAACGTTCCAATCGCAATACACCCCGCCCCTGGGCAGCTACCACATGGCACCGTCGGTCGAAGCGGGTTTGCGTCAGATCCCCAAAACCTTGCCCAACGCGCCGGGCATCATGGACGTCTGTACGTATCTGCTGCAAAGCTACAACCACGCCGCCAGCAGTGTCGATCGCTGCGGCATCGAGAGCTGGCCGAAGCAGATCATTCACGGCGACTGGCATCCCGGGAACATGCTCTTCCGCGACAACCGCGTAGTCGCGGTGATCGACTACGATTCGGCGCGCCTACTCCCCCGCATCCTCGACATCGCCAATGGCGGGCTGCAATTCTCCATCCTCGGCGGGGACGAAGACCTGAATAAGTGGCCGGAGCAAGTCGATGAAACCCGCTTCCGCCGGTTCCTCAAGGGGTACGACGAGGTGGTGCTGCTGAGCGAAGCAGAGGTGATGTCGATTCCGTGGCTGATGATCGAAGCGTTGATCGCCGAGGCCGTCTTCCCCATCGCCGCCACCGGCACCTTCGCCCGCATGGACGGCGGGCTGTTCCTCAACATGGTCGTCCGCAAAGTCGCCTGGCTGCAACAACATGCCCAGCATCTGGTCGAGCTTTGCTCGTCCTAACTTAGCTTCGTCAACACAACGGGCTCGATTCTTTCCGACATCCTGCACCCTGCCCTGCGGAGGCACCCCGAATCAGTTCGGACGACGCATGCGTCGCCCGAACGGGCGCGGTTTGCAGGCGGCGGGCGAGGCGTGCCTCGCCCCTACTCATTCGTCCCATGCGGGTGTGGCGCGGTGGACGAGCGGTCTCGCGTGAATGTAGCGCGCTACAGTGCGCGCTACATTGCGCGCTACAGTCCTCCCATCGCCTCGATCGACCCGAACTCCCGTGCCGGCCATCACTTACGCAGAGGCGACTTCGCACTTCCACGCGGGCGCAACTTTGAGGGAGCTACATTTGTCACATCGCTTGATTCCCTGCCATTCCAGCCGGAAATGTTCGTGCTATCCGGTTGCCAATGAGCCAGGCCCGCACGCGGACCCTCCGTATAGACCGGGCGCGCTGCGCGCTTGTCATGACAAAGGCGCAGCGCCGCACGATTTTATTTAATCACGCCAGTTTTGTCGGGTCGCGTTCGTCGTTCAAAACACAGCCGCT
>JBBQQZ010000206.1:0-7046 GCA_038215325.1 Tepidisphaerales bacterium
CGGCACCAGCACCGCCACCTGCTTGCCGGCCTCGCACGCCTTAAACGCTGCCCGCATGGCGAGTTCGGTTTTGCCGTAGCCCACGTCGCCGCAGAGCAATCGATCCATCGGGCGCGGGCGAATCATATCCTGCTTGATCTCTTCGGCGCTGGTCACCTGATCCGGCGTCGGCGTGTACGGAAACGCCGCCTCGAACTCGCCTTGCCACTCGCTATCCGGCGGAAACGCCGTCCCCACCTCCGCCGCCCGCGCTGCCTGCACTTCGATCAACTCCGCCGCCATGTCCATCACGGCCTCGGCAACCTTCTCCTTCTGCTTGTCCCACACACCCGACCCCAGCCGCGACAACTGAGGCGACCCACTAAAGCCCCCAACATACTTCTGAATCAGATTGATCCGCGCCGCCGGCACGTGCAGCGTCGCGTCGTCGGCGAATCGAAGCGTCAGATACTCATCCGTTTTCCCGTCCTTCTGCATCGTCTTCAGACCCAGGAACTTCGCGATTCCGTGGGCGATGTGAACCACGTAATCCCCCTGCTGAAGATCGAGGAAGCTGTCTACGGGCTTGGCGTTGATGACTCTTTTTGCGCGCCTCCGGACCTCGAAACGATGGAACAACTCGTGGTGACCGAGGAGGACCAGGGGAACAGACGAAGCAACGGAGTGACGGAGAGATGGAGTCGTTTCTGCGCCTTCTTCTTCGTCTCTACGTCTCTTCGTCTCTTCGTCTCCTCTTCCATAGATAAACCCCCGATGCAGATATCCGATGGGCAATTTGATCTTCTTCGACAATCCCGGCTTCTCATTATCCAGCAGCTCCTTGAACCGCTTCTGCTCTCCTTCATTTTCACAGAACACGACGATGTCGGTCTCTTCGCTTAGCTCATGCAGTTCATGGACGGCCTTCTTTGCTTCGGTCTCAAACTTCTGCATCGACTTGATCGGCAAGGCCTTACGAACCGGCTCCTTCTCTCCCACCAGCGTCGGAACGCTCGACAATCCCTGATCGAAGTCGCTCATCTCCAGCAGCGTGAACTCTGCCGCGTGACGCAATAGCGCGCTCAGCGGATAAATCCCGCGTTGGTCGGGCACGCGATCGATATAGCTGCGCGCCTGTTCCTGAATCTCCAGCGGCTGATTCAAGATCACGATCGTGTCCGCGGGCAGATACGCGAACAAATGCGTCTGTCCGGTCGTGGTGGACATCTGGCCTTTGATATCGACCAGGCTCAATTCCTGGATCGGTTCGCCGGAGCCGAGGGTGTCGAGATCGAAGCGCTTGAGCGTTTCGATCTGGTCGCCGAAGAAATCGATGCGCGCGGGCAGGCCGAGTTCTTCGTTTTTCTCGTCGCCCTCCTCGTTAAACTCACCGGGCAGATAGATATCGATGATCCCCCCGCGCACCGCGAAATCGCCGGGGACTTCGCACTGGTCGACGCGGTTGTAGCCGTGATCGGAAAGCCAGACGATCAGCTTTTCCGGCTCCATCATCATGCCCTTGCCAAGCTCGCGGGTGAGATGCTTCAGTTCATCCCGCGCGGGGACGGGTTGCATGATCGCCTGGATCGGCGCGACCAGCGCGCGGGGCGCCTTGCCCGAGGCCAGTTTCTGCACCAGCCGCATGCGGTCTGAAGCCTGTTCCTCGCTCACGCGCCCCAGATTGCCCGCCGTCTCCAGGCTGGGCATGACGACGGGACGCGTGCCAGAGAACAGCTTGATGTCGTCCGCGATGTCGTCCGCTTCATCCAGGTGACCACAGACGAACAGCAGCGGCTTGTCGAGCTGACCTTGCACCGACGCCGCCACGGCGCTCGCGGACGACCCCCACAACCCGTAGGCGGCGGCAAGGCGGTCCTTCGCGAGCGTTTGCGCAAGTTCAACCAGATCGGGCGCGGCCAGAAGCCGCCCGATCGAGTCGGGAAGAGCAGATTTCATTCCCCGATGCTAAACGGCTTTGCGGCGAGGTCAAGGTAAGGATGGGCCACAGATCGCTCGGATAAACACGGATTGGCACGGATACGAAGATTCGACACAATTCAGTTGTGGGAACTGACGAAGAGCGGACTCGCGAGTTTAGGCGGTAGCCGCGGCGTACGACAGCGACGCAATCTGAACCCCTACGCGAAATTCATCCGGGCCGATCCGCTTCGATCTGTGTGATCTGTGGCCTATTCCAACCCTACAGCAGCCGTTCGATTTGCAGCCACTTTGCCGCTGGAGACAACGGTACGATCAAGACCTATAGTGTTCTTCCGATTTATGGCCGCCGATTCCGGCCCGGACGAGGAGCGTCGTACCCGGGGAAGCCAAGACGGCGTTGGCAAAGGAGCGTCGGTATGCCGTGGGTATTGTTGATTGTAGCGGGGCTGCTCGAGGCGGGCTGGGCGATCGGATTGAAGTACACCGAGGGCTTCACCCGGCCGCTGGCCAGCGTTCTGACCATCCTCGGCATCGTCGCGAGCATGTACCTGCTCGCCGTCGCCGCCCGAACCTTACCGATCGGCACCGCGTACGCCGTCTGGGTCGGCATCGGCACCTTCGGCGCGGTCACCCTCGGCATGACCCTCCTCGGCGAACCGGCAACGCCGCTCCGCCTGTTCTTCCTGGGACTGCTGATGATCTCCATCATCGGGCTGAAGTGGTCTGCGGGCCAGTGACGCACGCGACCGACCCCGCCTTAAGGCACACGAGTGCTTTCGGGAACATGAAGTGCAAGGAGGGCACGCAATAGTGTGCCCTACGGGCTGAATGTAGCGCGCTACATTCAGCGCACACGCCCGTCGCCTTCCAACTCCTGGCCGGGCCGACACTTATCCCCGACGCACTTCGCCGGCGCTTTTGAGTGCGCTACATTGCGCTACATTTTTGAAATCCCTGCCATTCCGGCCGGAGATCACGGAAAATACCCTGCAACTCTCTTCGATTGTCAATGAGCCTGCCGCCGCACGATTTCGCCCCGGCGCGACCCCATTTATAGCGCCGCCGCCCGCAAAAATCGGCGGGAAAATCGCGGGAATTCCGGCGAAAGCGCAAGCAACAGTCCGCTCCGACCTTACTCGTACACGTCGCTTCGTTTGGCAATCGTGATGACAAAGACGGTGACGGATCGATCGTGGATGATGTAGACCACGCGCAGGTCGCCGATGCGGTAGCGGTAAGACCCGGCCAATGTTCCCCTCAGCGGTTTAACATTGTTGCCGGCGCGGGGGTCGGCTTCCAACGCGACGAAACACCGGGCGAGTTTCTTAGCAGTGGACTTGTCGGCGCGGTCGTAGAACCGCTGGGCCTCGTGTGACAGTTCGACCTTAAACATCCGAACGCACCTTGCGCCAAGGTTTGGTCCGGCCGACCTTGATGTCTTTCATACCGCGGGCGAAAGATGCTTCAAACCCGGGAATGGAGAGGAGTTCGAGCGTGGCCGAATCCAGTTCGCGGCTCTTCACGAACGCAAGGAATTCCGACGCGACGCGAAGTTGCGGCGTCGTCAGATCGTCGATCAGGGCTTTCGCTTGTTTTCTGAGTTGGATCGTACTCATGAATGCAGTTTATCCGGCAACGGAAGGAGCTTCCAGCAAGAAGTCGCCCCGACCCTGCCGAATGGCATCGCGTACGCCGTCTGGGTCGGCATCGGCCCCTTCAGCACCATCGCCCGCCTCACCGAACCCGCTACGCCAATGACTCTGTTTTTCCTGGGACTGCTGATGATCGCCATCATCGGGCTAAAATGGTCGGCGAGAAACCAATGCGCGTGATGCATTCGTTGGGTGGGTTTCAACCCACCGATACTTAGCGTAGGGCATCGGTGGGGTGAACCCCACCATACGAACTATGCGGAAAACGCATCCTCTGACGATCGCGATCATTGAAAGCCGAACCGCCCATCCCGCCGCCAATGGAGCACCGTAAATGTAGCATGCTACATTCCGCGCGCACGCACTTGGGCAGCGAAACCATCGGCCGGGCCGACAGTTACGTTCGCCGCGTTCGGCGTGCGCACTGCGCGCGTGCTACATTTGCTACATTTCGGAACTCCTGCCATTCCGGCCGGGGATGGTGGGGTCAACCGTGCTCGCGTCTTCGATTGTCAATGAGCCTGTCGCCGCGCGATTTTTTCGCGGGAACGACCTCCTTTATAGCGCCGCCACCTGCAAAAGTCGGCGGGGAAATCGCGGGAATTCCTGCGAAGGAGCAAGCGGCGCTCGCCACCGGTCGCGCGAAGCAAGCCGAACCGCCCGCGAACGTCGCTCGCGCCTTCGCGGTGCGGTTCGTTGTCGTATCAGTTGCTATGCAAACCGATATGATAACGTCGCGACCCGTTTTGCGCCACGAGACAACCACGCGGATGCGTCCTATACCACTTCTCCAATTTGTGACCGCCGATTTCGGCCCGGACGAGGAGCGGCGTACCCGGTGAAGACAAGACGACGCCTGTGAAAAGGAGCGTCGTCATGCCGTGGGTATTGTTGATCGTCGCGGGTTACTTGAGGCGGGCTGGGCGATCGGTCTGAAGTACACGCACGGCTTCACCCGCCCGCTGCCCAGCGCTAGAACGCGAGCGGCGTTCGCAGTCCGACCGCGCGACACAAAGCCGAACCCGCCCGCCAGCGCTCGAACGTTTCCAGGAATGAATCGATCAGAGTCTGCTCGTTCTTGTCGCGGGCACCGGTGAGCAGTTCGGCCGCGACGAACAGATGTGTATGCGGACGGGTGGCGGTGGATTGCGTAGCGAGGAACGCGATCGCATCGACGCGGCCGCGGAGACAGTCGATGAGGATTGAACTGTCGAAGATCCCGCTCGCCATGACAGGGTCACTCTTACTCGGCTGCATCCGTCCGGTGCATCATGCGTTCGCGCAGCAACTTTGACGCGTCGACGGAATCTGCGGGAAGGTCGCTGAGATCCTTCCAGATACCCAACGCCGGATGAGCTGCGATCGGGCCAGATTGCGCGCCGCGAACCGGCTTCGCCAGTTCCTTCAACTTGGCTTCCACCTGGGCCAGTTCCGCCGAACTAAGGCGGGGCAACTCCGCAATGATTTCGGCGGTGCTCATATGTGGCAATATTAGCAGGGAACCGAATGCGTCGATAGCCCATCTTTTCGAGAGGCTTGGACGCTTACAACAACCGCTCCCCCTTCCCTCTTGGCACCAGCGTCAGGATTTTCTGGATGATCTGTTCGACCGTAATGCCTTCGGCTTCGGCGTTGAAGTTGGGGATGATGCGGTGTCGCAATACGGCGGGCGCCACGGCGACCAGGTCGTCGAGGGTGACGAAGAGGCGGCCCATCATCAGGGCGCGGGCTTTGGCGGCGAGGATCATGTATTGGCCGGCGCGGGGGCCGGCGCCCCAACTGAGCCAGTGGCGGACGAAATCGCTGGCACCGGGTTCGTTTGGACGCGTCGCACGCACGACATCGAGCGAGAACTGGTACGCGTGTTCGCCGATCGGCACGCGGCGGACGATTTCCTGAAGCTTGAGGATATCACGCGCGTGCAGCACGCGATCCACCTTCGCGGTAACGGACGCGGTGGTGCGTTTGTAGATTTCGAGTTCTTCCTCGCGCGAGGGGTAGTTCACCATCACCATGAACATGAACCGGTCGAGTTGGGCCTCGGGCAGCGGGTACGTGCCTTCCTGCTCGATGGGGTTTTGGGTGGCGAGGACGAAAAACGGGTCGGGTAGATCGAGGGCGCGCCCGTTGACGGTGACCTGGTGTTCCTGCATCGCCTGGAGCAGCGCGGCCTGGGTTTTGGGGGGCGTGCGGTTGATTTCATCCGCCAGCAGCAGATTGGCGAAGACGGGGCCTTTCTGGAACTCAAAGCGCCTTCGTCCCGACTCGACATCTTCCTGAAGGATCTCGGTGCCGGTGATATCGGAGGGCATGAGATCGGGCGTGAACTGGATGCGGCGGAACGACAGGTCCATCGCGCTGGCGAGCGTGCTGATGAGCAGCGTCTTGGCCAGGCCCGGCACGCCTTGCATAAGGCAGTGCCCGCGCGCAAAGACGGCGATAAGCAGTTCGTCGATGACCTGCTCCTGGCCGACGATGATTTTGCCGAGTTCAGCCTTGAGCTGCTCGTAAGACTGTTTTAGCTGCCGGGCGGCTTCGAGGTCGGCTTGGGAGGATGCGAGTTCGCTCATACAGGGTTGTACGCTCGGAACGGCGTTGGGTTGAGCGTCAGGGTTTTAGAACGCGCAGGGAGACGAGCTTGGAGTCGACATTTTCCTTACCCCGCTTGGCCATGCCGACGATGAGGCCGGCGGGTGAGCGGACGGTGTGGCGGCCTTGCCAGAGGGTCTGGCCGTCGACTTCAATCGTGGCGACGTTCGGATCGAGCTTGATCCGAACCGTATACAGCCCCGCCTGCAAGCTCCGCTTGATCTGCTCGACGGCGGCACCGTTCTGCATTGAAAAGCCTTCGTCAG
Organism: Tepidisphaerales bacterium; assembly: GCA_038215325.1. Classification (GTDB taxonomy): domain Bacteria; phylum Planctomycetota; class Phycisphaerae; order Tepidisphaerales; family Tepidisphaeraceae; genus BPJO01. The sequence continues at coordinate 6,428 of JBBQQZ010000206.1, forward strand.
AGAGCGAAACGCCCAAGCCCGGCGGATTGGAGGAGTTGTTGACGTCGGCGATCGTCATCGCCACCTGCCCGCTGGAGCCGCGTCGGTACTGGAACTGGGCCTCGACGCAGACGCCGCCTTCGAGATGGAGCAGGTCGCTGGAAAAGAGCGAGGCGTAGCCGGTCTCTTTCGTACGGGCGAGGCGCAGCCCGTCGGCGGTTTCTAGCTTGAGATCGCCGCCGGTGGTGAGGCCTTCGGGGATAACGCTGGCGAAAGTCCAGGATTTGACGGGGGTGATGAACAATCGCTGGGCGAGTTGCTCGATGGCGGTATCGCGCGGGGCACCGCTCGACATCATCTTGACCAGCACGACGGCCGACCCGATCAGCAGAACGATGCAGACCAGGCTGACGATGAGCGTTGTCCGCGACTTTCGGCCGGCGGAGGCGCCGGAGTTGGAGTCGTCGGTTTCGATCTTGTCGAACAACTCGCGGGTGAAAATCGGCCCGGCGCGGACTTCGCGATACGATTGGCCGGATTCGAGGCGCTCGCGAACGGTCATCAGCAGGCGGAAGTCGTCGGCTTCCTTCGCGCCACTGGTGCGAAGCGCTTCGACCGCGTTGTGCCACTCCGGCGACCC
>JBBQQZ010000207.1:0-6981 GCA_038215325.1 Tepidisphaerales bacterium
GGCCCCGGCATCCATCCTGAACTCGAAGCCATCCGCGAAACGCTCCCCGTCGAAGCCCAAGTCCGCATCGAAAATATCCTCGGCCAACGCTTCGCGCCGACGCTGGGCGGACTAAAGCCGCTCGAGGGCAAGGTCGAGACCATCGCCCGCTTCCCCGACGGCGGCTGCGTGCTACTGCTGACCGGCGGCGGAACGGTGAACGAAGACGGCGTCGACAAATCGATCATCCCCGCCTGGATCGCCATTCGTCCGGGCAACTACATCGAGCGATTGCCGGACAAGATGGTCGAGGGGTTCGTGCCCGGCAAGTACAAGCTCTTCGCGCAGGGCACCGAGTGGATCGCGTACGATCCGGTGCTCGGCGTTCGCCGCTGGATGGGCGCGAAGTACGAAACACTGTTGCCAAAATCGATGCGGCAGTTCGATACCTTCGTCGGCATCGATGCGAGCAAGCGGTGGATTTTTCGATCGACGACCGACGCGGGTAAGACGCTGATCATCGATCCGTCGCTCCCCGACGCGACGCCGCGGTTGCCGGTCTGGACGATCGATTCCCCCGACGGCGCCGGCTGGACCGACACCCGCTGGCCGGCCGTCAAGCGGGGGAAGCAGGTGTTCGTGCTGGGGGAGAAGAACTGGCGGCTCATCGACGACAAGACTGAGAAATTCGTCACCGAAGCGCCAAAGGTACTGACGACGCTCGCCACCAATGGCGGATCAAAATACGAACTGCTGAACGACCGCGTGACGCTCGATGGCGCATCGATCATCGACGACGCGCTGGGCGCGACGTCGATCTACTTCACCGACGGCCGACTGTTTCTCGCCGGCCCGGGCGCGGTGAGCCGGTTCAGCCCGAATGGCAAGTGGGATCAAACCTTCACCAAGGGCCTACCCCCAAGCGCACCCAAGCGCACCTGGCTCGACCCCGCCGGCCGGCTGGTGTTCGCGGGGGAATCGACGCTATGGGTGTCATTCCCCACCGGCCGGATCCCGGCATCCATCAAGGCGCTAATGATGCAGTCGCCGGCCGATGAAGACGAAGAGTAGATCCACGAATCTTCACGAATCGACACGAATGAAGTCCAAAGACACGTTGAGCCGCAGATGAACGCGGATAGACGCAGATGAAAACCTAAGAATTGGAGTTTCTTATCTGCGTTTATCTGCGTTCATCTGCCGCTCATACTTCTGCATTCGTGTCGATTCGTGCAGATTCGTGCAGATTCGTGGATTCACCCCTGATGCTCTGCCAGCACGCGCTTCGCGGCGGGGGTGATGTTTTTCCAGACCGCGTCGGCGGCTTTGCTGACGGTCACGAAGTCGTTCAGGATCAGCAGGCTCGTTACGCCCGGGATCGCGAACAGCTTCGCCGCCAGTGGATGATCCTTGCCGGCGGCGGGGTTGAAAAAGCTCAGCGGCGTGTCGCTGATCGGCTGGTCCACCACGATTTTCACGGCGTTCGGGTTCGGCGTCGGCTGGACTTCGAGCACTTTCATATTTTCTCAACTTAGCCGCTCATCCGGCCTTCGTACAATAGTCTATGACCCTCCCCCTTCGACTCGCCGTCGGTACCGTCCTGGCCTGCTGCAACTTCGTAGCGGCCCAGACGGTGTTCGATCCCAATCTCACCCCCCAGACCTGGGTTCGCGGGCTAACGACGCCGACCGGGGCCGAGATTATTAATTCGCGTAACGACATGTTCGTGATCGAGAAAAGCACCGGCAAGGTGCAGCAGGTGCGTGACCGGCGCGTGCGCAGGACGGTGCTGGATTTGCCGGTCGCCAACGACAGCGAGCGCGGCCTGCTCGGCATCACGCTCTCGCCCACGTACGCGCAGGACAACTTCGTCTACCTCTACTATACCGCCGCCGCACGGGACGGGGGTGCGCCGATCGCCAATGCGATCGTGCGCTACCAATACGATGGGGAAAAGCTGGTCTTCAATCGCAAGGTAAGAGCGCTGCCTGTCGCACCGGGCCCGAACCACAATGGCGGGAAGCTCAACTTCGGGCCGGACGGGAAGCTGTACGCCGGGATCGGCGATCTAAATCTGAACGAGACGACCAGCAACTTCAACAACCGCATCGTCAACCGCCAGGGCACCATCCTCCGCCTCGAACCGTACGGCGGCTCGCCGACGGACAACCCGTTCTATTCCGCCCGCAACGTCGGCACGAGGAACGAGGCGCTAAACGACATCTACGCCTATGGCGTGCGAAACAGTTTCGGCATGGCGTTCGATCCCGTCACCGGCAAGCTGTGGGATAGCGAGAATGGCAGGACCGAGTACGACGAGATCAACCTGGTTAATCCCGGTTTCAACAGCGGCTGGGAGAAGATCATGGGCCCGAGCAACCGCCTTGGCACGCCGGCGCTGGTGTCCCTGGGCGACAAGGCGGCATATTCCGATCCGGAGTTCAGTTGGAAAGCGAACGTCGCGCCGACCGACATGCTCTTCATGCCCAACGGCCGGCTCGGGAATGAGTACCGCGGCGATCTGTTCGTCGGCACCACGCGCGGCGGGAAGATCCTGCGCTTCGATCTGAACAAAACGCGCGACGGCTTCGTCCTCCCCGCCAATCTTCAGGATCTCGTCGCCGACGGAACCGACGCCGACCGCTTCGGCGAAAGCGCCCCGATCACGTTCGCGCAGGAGTTCGGCACGATCACCGATCTGTTCGCCGGCCCGGGCGGGATGTACGTCGTCAGTTTCACGAACGGCGCGATCTACCGCATCACGACCACCGATCCGGGACTGACGCCTGCGTCGCTCTGCGAAGTCCGCACGCTGAGTGCGGTGTTGCCGGAACCTTCAACGCTCTGCATCCTCGCGATCGGGGTAGCAGTGCTTCGCCGACGTCGTGATTAAGTTCACCACGGAGCCGCGGAGCCACGGAGAGCAACATTTGGAGCCACAGAACTCACCAATTTACACAGACGAAAAAGCGTTCAATATCGTTGCGAAGCTGCGGCAACTTTTGCCCATTTCTCCGTGCCTCTGTGTTGACCGTTTTCCTAAAGAACCCATTATCTTTATTTCACCCACGCTACCTACCCCATCGCCTCCATAGCATTGGCAATCGTTCAAACAAACTGGAGGCAACGATATGGATACGCGAAAGACATCGATCAAGGCCGAACCGACCGATACGAACTATGCCGAGACGCAGGCGGACATCGACGCTGATGATGCCAATGCGGATGCGATTACCGGCGCGCCGGGGTCACATCCGGTCGGCACGGGCATCGGCGCTGCGGCCGCTGGAGCGGCGGGTGCAGTGCTCGGGTCAGTGGTGCCCGGAGTCGGCACCGCCATCGGCGGAGCAATCGGAGCGGTCGTCGGCGCGGTCGCTGGCGGATACGCCGGCAAAGCGGTAGCCGAAGCCGTCAACCCGACGGACGAGGACGCCTACTGGCGCCAGGAGCATCGCAACCGTGAGTACTATGACGAAACGCTCGAATATGAGCGCGACTACGCCCCCGCGTATCGTCTTGGCACCGACAGTTACAATCAGAAGCCGGGGCGTCGCTGGGAAGAAGCGGAGCGCGAGCTGGAAGAGGCTTGGAGCCGCCAGAACGCCAGCAAGCTCGACTGGGATCGCGCTCAACTTGCGATGCGCGACGTATATGAACGCGATCGCACGACCGGCGAAGGCACCCGCCGCACCGGCCGAAGCGACAGCACGATCAGCAATCCCGACTAATTCATTGACGTAAGTGCGGCGTGGTGCGTGTGACGTGCGTGAGATCTCTACAGAGGTTTCGTGGACGTTGTGCTCATCACGCCGCACGTTTTTTGCGCTTGAAACAAAGCCGCCACAGCATCCGCGTTTATCTTGTACGGAGATTCGTCATGGCATTGCGACTCAAACCCCTGTCCGACCAAGTGATATTCATTACCGGCGCGTCGAGCGGCATCGGGTTGATGACCGCGCGCATGGCCGCCGCACGCGGGGCGAAAATTTTCCTGGTCTCGCGAAGTGAAGAAGCGCTCCGCCAGTCGGTCGAGCGGATCCAGCAGTCGAACGGCGACGCGGCGTTCGCCATCGCGGATGTCGCCTCGATCGACGAACTCAAGAATGCCGCCGAGCAGGCGGTGCAGAAATACGGACGCATCGACACGTGGGTGAACAATGCCGGCGCGTCGATCTACGGCACGATCGCCGAGACGAACGTGGACGACGACAAGCGACTGTTTGAAACGAACTTCTGGGGCGTGGTCAACGGTTCGCGCCTCGCGCTTCAGTACCTGAAGAACGGCGGCGCGATCATCAACACCGGCTCCATTGTTTCCGACCGGTCCATCCCGCTTCAGGGCATGTACGCTGCCAGCAAGCACGCGGTGCTCGGGTTTACCGACGCGCTGCGCATGGAGATCGCGGAAGCGAGTTTGCCGATCGCGGTGACGCTCATCAAGCCGTCGGCGATCAACACCCCGTACCCGCATCATGCCAAGAACAACATGGACCGCGAGCCGAGCCTCCCGCCACCCGTCTACGAGCCGGAGGTGGTCGCTGAGCAGATCCTCCATGCCGCAACTCATCCCGTACGCGAGCTTTACGCCGGGGGCGGCGGATGGGCGATGGCGAAGGTCGGCCGGATTGCGCCGCGCCTGATGGACTGGTACATGGAAAAGACGCAGTTCGAGCCCCAGAAATCCGACGAGCCCTCACGCCACGGCGATTCTCTCAACCACCCCGCCAACGACGCCCACGCGCACGGCGATCTCTACGGCAAACGCATGGTGCGGCGTCGAAGCCTCTTCGGTGCGATGAGCCGGCACCCCATGGTCACGCTCGCGATCGTCAGCGCCGCGGGCGCGGTCGGCGCGGCGGTGGCACTGATGCCGCGCGAGCGCGACAGCAACCGCAGCATTTTCGACAAGCGAAATCTCCAACGCTACGGCCGTTACGCGACCCAGGCACTGGTCAGCGCACAAGTGCCGCGCGTCGTCCGTTCCTTCTTGCGGTAGACAGACCGCTGAAGCCCTCGCCGGAAGCTCCGACGGCTTCCAGCACACAGTTGTGACGCCGAGGCTGGGGTTTACGCCCGTGGCTCCGGAGCAGAACTTGAAATTCGCGCGAATTTTCCCGCGCCTGTGGGAGCGCTTGGATTGCCATGCGGCAGCTTCTCTAAACCCTTGAAATGCCTGAATTTGAGATAAATCGATCCCCCTCCGAGAGTGCATCGGGCTTACGGTTTCGCGTTGCGCGAATCAACCCGAGACGACGACGTCCGAAAATTGGGTAAATTGGACGCTTCCCCAGTTTTGACAGCGCCAACGCTCCCTGCTATGTTACGCGACTCACTCCGTTCCGCCCGTCGGGACGGGGTGTTTGGTTTGTTTGATCTGAAGGATAGAGTTAGATGAGCACTTACCACGCAAAGCCGGGCGAGATTAAGCCCAACTGGTTCGTTGTCGATGCCAAAGGCCAGATCCTCGGACGTCTCGCCGCCAAGCTGGCGACGATCGTTCAGGGCAAGCACAAGCCGACTTACACCCCGCACACCGAGGGTGGCGATTTCGTTATCATCCTCAATGCCGAGCACGTGAAGGTCACCGGTAAGAAGGCCGACCAGATCGAGTACGACACCTACAGCCGCTACCCCGGCGGGCGTCGCATCACCAGCTACAAGCGCATGAACGAACTGCACCCCGAGCGCGTGCTCCAGGTCGCCGTCAAGCGCATGCTTCCGAAGAACCGCCTCGGCCGCAATATGCTGCTGAAGCTGAAGATCTATAAAGGCGACCAGCACCCGCACTCCGCCCAGCAGCCCAAGCCGTTGAGCTTCAACTAACCATGGTTTAGCCGGGTCGCTCGCGGCCCGTTTGATTTAGAAGAGAACGACATGACCGACACCGCCACCGCAACGCTCGAAGCCCCCGTCGTCGCCAAAGACGTCGCCGCCAAAGAGTCGACCAAGGAACCGAAGGAAAAGAAGAGCTACGTCTGGGGCACCGGCCGACGCAAGTCCGCCATCGCCCGCGTCCGCATCAACCCGGGCAACGGCAAGATCCAGATCAACGAGCGCGAATTGAACGACTACCTCACCAACGAGCGCGACCGCAAGGGCATCTTCGGCCCGCTCGAAGTGACCAACACCGGCGGCAAGTTCGACATCTTCATCAGTTGCCTCGGCGGCGGCTCGACCGGCCAGGCCGGCGCGATCGTGCTCGGCATCGCCCGTGCATTGGCGAAGTATGACCCGACCCTCGAAGTCGCTCTCCGAGCCAACCGCTTCCTCACCCGCGACAGCCGCATGAAGGAACGCAAGAAGTACGGCCAGCGTGGCGCCCGCCGCCGATTCCAGTTCTCGAAGCGCTAATCCAACGCCCTCCCCGAACAACCGAACACCCAACACCGAAAGCCCCTGCCTATGGCAGGGGTTTTCTTTTTCCCCTACAGTTGTGCTCGATGCCCCTGCTCTCGATCACCCTTTTCGTCCTCGCCGGCGCCGCGTTGGTCGGCATCGGCATGGGCGTCGGCAAGCTACTTCGCCCGAAAATCGACCACCCCGTCAAGGCCGACCCCTACGAGTGCGGCGAAGAATCCGTCGGCCCCGCGAACGTTCAGTTCGACCTCCGCTTCTACATCGTCGCGCTGATCTATCTGGTGTTCGCGGTCGAGATCGTGCTCTTCTACCCCTGGGCCGTCGCCTACGGCTCCGCCGAGCAAATCAGCGAAGCAACCGGCACGTCCGCCTTCACCATCCGCAGCGTCGCGCTGACCGACATGCTGATTTTTTTCGGCCTGCTAATCGTCGGCTTCGCCTACCTGTGGCGTTTCGGTTACCTGGACTGGGTCCGCTCGCTCAGTACGGCTCCCAAGTCTTGACAACAACTGCCGATAAGGTACATATATCCGTCCCCCTCGGTCCCAGACCGAAGGCCCATTCCGCGATAGCTCAATGGTAGAGCAATCGGCTGTTAACCGATTTGTTGTAGGTTCGAGTCCTACTCGCGGAGTTCGTGACATC
>JBBQQZ010000208.1:0-6974 GCA_038215325.1 Tepidisphaerales bacterium
CGGTGTCCCCCATCATATACACTTCCCACACCCCCCCCCCCGGGCCCGGGGGCGGGGTCTCCCTTAACCCCCGGGGGGCGGGGGGTTTTTGGCTTCAAAACCGCCCCCCGCCGCCGGATTATCTTGCAGTTTTTTGCTACCTGAGATATCGCTAGCTCCCCCCGCCCGGCGGCGAACGACATGGCCAACCCCGACCGCAACCCACTCCGATCCCCGTACCTCCCGGTACCAACGTCGGCGGCCTTAACGGCTCGGGTGTGATGCGAGAAGGCTTTACTGCGACAACACGCCAGCTTCGACGAAGCCACTGCACGGATCAAACGATGCTACGATGGCAAGTCCGAACCCTGCTTTACGACGGATCGCTGCGACCATGAAACGACCTTCCACACGCACGCTCATCGCTTTTTTCATTGTTGCGGTGCTGGCAAGTTACGCCGGCTACAAACTCAAGTTCGCACCGATGCCAGTGGTCTCACACACGGTAGTTCGTGGCGAAATCGTCGCCGAGGTGATGGGTACCGGCACGCTGGAAGCCCGGGTGACGACAACCATCAGCGCACGCATTCAGGAACGGCTTTCTGAAGTGCTGGTAGATCAAGGCGACACCGTCAAAGCGGGTCAGCTACTCGCCCGGCTCGACGATACGGAATCCAAACAGCAGGTCGCAATCGCCGACGCCACCCTGGCGGCTGCCAAACAGACGGCGGATCGTGTTCGCGCCGACCTTGCACGCTCGGAAGCGGTGCTTGCCCAGGCCCAGGTGGTCCACTCCAGACTCGCCACGCTTCAGGCCACCAACGCCGTTTCACAGCTTGAACTTGAGAAAGCGACGGAGTCGCTGCGGATCTCGGAGGCGGATCTGAAACGGTCTCACGCGACCATCGCCGAAGCCGAAGGTCAGATCGCAGTGGCGGAAAAGACCCTTCTCATCCGCAAGAACCAGCTCGCCTTCACGGAAATCCTGAGCCCCTACGACGGGCTCATCATCCGCCGAGACCGCGACGTCGGCGACGTGCTGGTGCCAGGCGCGTCGCTGATGCAAATCATCTCGCTCGACGAACTGTGGATCAGCGCCTGGGTGGACGAGACGGGCATCCGGGCGCTCGCCGCAGACCAGCGGTCGCGCCTGGTCTTTCGATCCGAACCCAGCCGAAGCTACGCGGGCAGCGTATCTCGATTAGGTCGCGAGATGGATCGCGAAACGCGCGAATTTCTCGTCGACGTGCGTGCCAGCGACCTACCCCGAAACTGGACGATCGGGCAACGCGCAGAAGTCTTCATCGAGACCGGACGGCAGGCGGACGCGGTGCTCATCCCGACCGCGTATCTGGGATGGAATGCCGAGCGCGCCGGGGTTTTCGTGAATGCGGAGGGAAAGGCGAAATGGCAGGAAGTGACGACCGGTCTACACGGGAGGGACCAGACCGCCATCACGAACGGGTTGAACGTAGGCGATCAGGTTGTCCGGATTCCCGATGGCGACAAGGCCGTGCTCACGGACGGCCAAAGGATTGCGTTACCATGAACCTCGCCGTACGCGACATCCGCCACAATGCAGGCCGGTTTGCCTTCACAAGCGTTGGCATCGGAATGCTGCTCATGATCGTCATGGGCATGGGCGGAATCTATCGCGGGCTCATCTTTGAAGCCACGTTGCTGGTCGATCGTGTGGGCGCGGACCTCTGGATCGTGCAAGGCAGCACGCGTGGCCCGTTTGCGGAAATCTCTCGCATTCCTGCGAATCTGGAGGACCGTGTGCGGGCGGTGCCCGGTGTCGCAAGTGCCCGGCGCTTCGTCTCACACACCATACAACGCATGCACGACGGACGGCCTTTGCGCATGGTGGTGCAGGGCCTTTCGTGGCCGGACGATCAAGGCGACTGGGTGCCGCTCGTCGCCGGCCGCTCGTTGCGACAAGCTCACTACGAGATGATCGCGGACCAGTCGCTGGGACTTCCCCTCGGCACCCGCCTGCCCCTGGGTAAGAACGTCTATGAAGTGGTCGGCCTCACCCGTGGCATGGTCGGGACCGGCGGGGACGGGCTCACCTTCTTCACCGTCAGCGACGCGATGGCGATCCAGTTTGACCAGCCCGGCGAGGCAGTCCGACTGGAGCGTGCCGCCCGGCGTGCGCGACTTGAAAGCATCGATCTCGGCAGGCTTCAGCCTTTGCTCCTCGACCGGGCTCAAGGGCTCTCCAGTGGCATACCCGCGTTTGCCACGCCGCAGGTCAGCGCCGTGCTCGTTACTCTGCAACCCGGTGCCGACGAGGCCACCGTCCGCCGCACGCTGGGCAACTGGCCGGACATATTCGTCTACTCGACGCAGGAACAAAAAGATCTCCTGCTTTCGGGAATGGTGGATAAGGCACGCCGCCAACTCGGACTCTTCCGCGTGCTGCTGATCAGCATCTCCACAATCATCATCGCGTTGATCATCTATACGCTCACCCTCGACAAAATCCGCGACATCGCACTACTGAAGCTAATCGGCGCAAGAAACACCGTCATCGGCGGACTCATCCTCCAGCAGGCACTTCTCATGGGTGCGGCGGGTTCCGCAATGGCGTGGATGATGGGCGTATACGTCTTCCCCTATTTTCCACGCCGTGTACTGATTGAATCAACCGACCTCATCAGCCTGGCGATCATCGTTGTTGTCATTTCTACCCTCGCGAGCCTCCTGGGCATTTGGAAAGCCATGCGCGTGGAGCCCAATACGGTGCTGTCCGCATGAACACGCCAACGCCCAACCCTTCACCCGCGATCGAGGTCACGCACTTCCGCAAGGTCTACGGGAGCGGCCGTACCGAGGTCATCGCGATTCGAGACGCCACGTTGAGCATCGCCCGGGGTGAGATCGTCGGCATGTTCGGCCCGAGCGGGTCCGGCAAATCCACGGTGCTGACCGGCATGGCGCTGATCAATCCCCCGACATCCGGCCAGATCGCAATCAGCGGAACCACCGTGCTCGATGGCCCGAAGGCACTCGTCGATCTTCGCGCCTTCCGTCGCCAGCATCTCGGCTTCGTCTTCCAGAAGGCCAATCTGATCCCGTTCCTGACCGCCTTGGAGAACGTCCAGATCGCGCTGGAAGTAAACGACCGCTCTCCACGAGACGCCCGCGCGCGGGCGATGGATCTGCTTGATTCGCTCGGCATAGCGGCCCGCGCCAAGAATCTGCCGGTCGAACTCTCCGGCGGCGAACAACAGCGCGTCGCGGTCGCGCGGGCGCTCGCTAATCAGCCCAGCCTTGTCCTCGCCGACGAACCCACCGCCTCGCTCGACAGCCACCTCGGCCAACAGGTCATGGGGCTATTTGCACAGATCGCGCATGAGCGCAACGCCGGCGTCCTCGTGGTCACGCACGACCACCGAACACTGGACGTCTTCGACCGTATCATCGACGTCGAAGACGGCATGATCCGCGCCCGCCCCGCCTGATTTCAGCGCGGGCTATACGCGAAGCTGCGAAGAGGCGAAATTCGGACTTAAGTAGCACGGGCGTCTCGCCCGTGAGCTTTTTGGGTCATTCAGGACACGGGCGGGACGCCCGTGCTACTGGATTTTCGCCACTTCGCTTCTTCGCAGCTTCGCGTTTCATCCGAATGGATGGGGCTAGCCGGTACGTCACGCCGAGCGGGATTCCAAGCGGCCGGGGGTCTTCATCGTAGATGACTCTAACGATAGGACTCGCGACTCTTACTTTCGGCCCGTTCCGCTTCGTGGCTCGGCGGGTTGCAGGCTCATTGGAGGGCTCATTGGAGGGGCATTACTTGCCGCGTTCGTTGAGGATGTGGCTGAGGATCAGAAGTGTTGCCGGCCAAAGGCCGACGAAGATGCCCCATCGCTCGGAATGGGCGGACCGGAGTGCGTTCCGAAGCGGCTCGTCGACGATTGCGTTATACGACGGACCGCTTAAATCCGGAGCGACAAACCAGATCAAAATTGAAAGTGGGATCGAGAGCAAACCGAACCAGAATGCGACGTGCGAGAGTTTCATAAATGTTTTCCTTCACCTAATCGTAGCACAAGTGTCGGCGCGGGGGGCGGAAAAGAGGTTTTTAGAACGGCCGTGGGTCAAGGCGATGGCCTGTTCTGGGTTTACGTACCCACGGGGAGGGTTGGAGTGAGGTCATCGGGCTGGTGTCGAAAAAGCCACGTTCGCCGACGTTCGGTCCCCCCCCCAGCAACCCCCGACCGATCAATTTGACGCGCCAACGTGGCATTCTGCCGCATTGCTTTCCCCATTGCGAGGCTAGAATGACCGCCCCATGACCCCAGCGCTCGACCGTGATACCGAATTGCAGTTCCTCCGCGTCCTATCGGAAAGCTATCCGAACATCGATTCTGCCACCGCCGAGATCGCGCGGTTGTCGGCGGTGCTGACGTTGCCCAAAGGGACGATCCACGTCATCTCCGACATCCATGGCGAAGACAAAAAGCTGCGTCACGTCATCAATAACGCCTCCGGCACGCTCCGGCCGATCGTTGAGAAGCTGTTTAAGGACAAAATGAGCGAGCAGGAACTCTGCGACTTCCTCACGCTCACGTTCTACCCCGCCGAGGTGACGGAAAAGCTCGGAGCCAGTCTCATCGATCGCGACAAACTCCGCAGCTTCGCGGTGACGACGCTGCGGCACCAGCTTGATCTGGCGCGCCTGCTGGCGTCGCGATACAGCCTTCGCCGCGCGATGCACGCGTTTCCGAAAGACTACGGCGAACTTCTGAGCGAAATGCTCCATTCGCCCACGACCGAGCGTGAGGATACGTTTCTCGAAGCGATCGTCGGCGGGCTGGTGGCGCGCGGGCAGGTTCTCCAGATGATCCACGTCATCGGCCGGCTGATCCGTAACCTGGCGGTCTACGAACTGATCATCGGCGGCGACTGCTGGGACCGCGGGCCGCGAGGGGATAAGGTCGTCGATTACCTCCGCAAGCAGCCCAATGTGTCGTTCATCTGGGGCAACCACGACGTCTCGTGGCTGGGCGCGGCGATGGGGCACGAGGCGCTGATCTGCAACGTGCTGCGCGTGTCGCTGCGGTATCGCAGGCTTAGCCAGATCGACGAAGGCTACAGTATCCCGCTCACCCCGCTGGAAAATCTCGCCAACACGATCTACCAGGACGACCCCGCGACAAAATTCTTCCCCAAGCTGAACGGCACGCGATCAAACTTGGTGGTCGCCCGGATGCAGAAGGCGATCGCGGTCATGCAGTTCAAGCTCGAAGGGCAGATGATCGACCGCAACCCCTGCTGGGGCCTGTCACATCGCAAGCTGCTGCACACCATCGACCACGACAAGGGAACGATCGTCATCGACGGCAAGCTCTATCCTCTTCGCGACAAACTGCTCCCGACGATCGATCCGAAAAACCCGTACGAGCTGTCGCCCGAGGAAAAGACGTGCATGGAGCGGCTGCGGCATAGCTTTATGGTCAGCCAGAAGCTGGGCGAGCACATGGACTACCTGGCCCGGAACTGCTCGATGTACCTGCGTCGCGACGACCACCTGATCTTCCACGGCTGCGTGCCGACGGACATCGAAGGCTTCTTCCTGCCCATGCCCGTCAACGGCAAGGAACTGCGCGGCAAGCTGCTGTTTGATGAAATCCAGCAGGGCATCCTGCGCGCCCACGCGAAGCGCCATCTGAAGGATCTGGACCTGCTGTGGTATCTGTGGTCGGGCCCGCGCTCGCCTTTGTTCGGGAAGGACCGGATCGCGACGTTCGAGCGCGATTTCGTCGAGGACGAGCACCCGCACCACGAGGAGAAGGACCCGTATTTCAAGCTGATCCACGAGGAGTGGTTCTGCGACAAGGTGATGCAGGAGTTCGGGGTAAACCCGAAGCGCGGCCTGATCGTCAACGGCCACGTGCCGGTGAGAATCGAGAAAGGCGAAGACCCGGTCAAACGCTCTGGCAAAGCGATCACCATCGACGGCGCGTTCTCCGAAGCCTATGGCGATCATGGGTTTACGCTGGTTCTGGAATCCGACCGCACGCTGCTCGCCAAGCACCACCACTTCGACAGCGTCGATTCCGCCATCCAAGGCGGGGTGGACATCGTGCCGCAGGTCACCACCGTGCGCAAGGAGCCGGCCGCACGGACAATGAACGACACCGAACGCGGCGCGGAAACCCGCGCCGAAATCCGCACACTCGAACGCCTGGTCGACGCTTATGAGACCAGCGCGATCCGGGAACGTGGTGTCAACAACGACATCCTGTAGCCGGATGCTGTGCGCAGGCGGGTCAACATTCGGCGACGCGGACGCGACGGAACCCGCGCACGATCCGCCATGCACGCCGGACCGTTTATCCGATCTGTACCGCCCCATTTTTCACCGATGGCACGTTCATCCTGCAAACCGCGATTGCATCGCGCCGTGGCAGGGCTATTATCGACTTTAGGAGACAAAGGGATTTTCCTGCGCACGACCTGATGTTGACCGCGAGTGCAACCACCATGCCCAAGCCCGCCGGCCATGCCCTGGTCGTGATGAGCGATGCGTCACGCGCGCAGCCGGCCGGCGTGCTCACGCAGCTCGGGTACGAAATCGACCACCGCGACGATCCCTACGCCGCGATGCTGGAACTGTGTCGCCGGCCGCTGGTGTATCGGGCATTGGTGTTGTCGCTGCAATCGCTTTATCGGGACGAGCTGATGATGATTAGCGCGGTGCGGAGGCGTTTCCCGCACGTGAGCATCTGGCTGACCCACACCGACGGCCGCCAGGCAGCGCTCGCCGAAGCAATGCGGCTGGGCGCTGAAGGCCTGATCGGCGACGACGGCGTACACAGTTTTGCCGACGCGATGAACCAGTCCCCCCCCACCCCGCCGCCGACGGTCTTCCGTCCCGCGCCGGTGCAGGCGGCTGAGCCCGAGCCCAAACTCGAAAAACCAATCGCACCTGCGACAAACGTCAAATCCCCCCCGCCGCCGCCCAACGAGCCGGTGCTGACGGCCGA
>JBBQQZ010000209.1:0-6969 GCA_038215325.1 Tepidisphaerales bacterium
GCCTGCACCGGAGAATGGCCCTGGACCTGCTGCGCGACCACCACTGCGCTGCCCGCGGCCGCGTCACCCAAACCCTCCACCACGCCCGCGCGACGAGCGGATAAACTCTGTAACGGTGCTATAGACTCATTTTTATTTGGCTTTCAATACGCTCGGAGCAATCGCAGAAGATATTAACTTGGCGTAAGTCATGTCGGTTGGTTACGCCTCGCCTTACGGATTGAGGGAAAGAACCGGTAAACGGGACAGGTTTGATGGTTGAACAATCAAGCCTGTCAGGTTCGCTTTCTCGTTGGAATCCTCGCCGGTGCGGCGTGAATCTTTGGGCCGCTCGCGCGGGCCTTTCCTCGGGACGGGAGCGAATAAAGGAGCGGAGCGAATCATGGGAGATTTCTCATTCCTCGATTCAGGCGGGCTTCGGCGGGCGAGGGAGGCTGCAAAACTTTCCGTAGTCTTCCGAATCTTCCGGCCAATCCGAGCGGGACAGGTCCACATTAGTTCGTTTCGTCTTTTACGGGTCTTCCGCGCGTAGGAATCGAAACCGGGACGCAGATAGTTGATTTTGATCGTTTTATGTTTCTGCCAAACAACGCGGAACTGCCCCGCTTTTCTGGTCTAGTCTTTCGGCCCGCCGTCTCTGTGGGCCGCTTATTCGCGGCCGGTCTTTTATTCTTAAGACGCATTTTCCGGATCCCGCGTCAACTGGTACCGTGACGCAAACCGCTTTCCTCTGCGTCAATCTGCGTTGAGCTGCGGCTTGAAAAAGCATTGATAAAACGACCCGCCCCCGGGCGGTTAAGTCCGGGGGCGGGTCTTGGGTTCAGAACAGGATAGAAGCCTAAACGGCTAGCCTTGGAAACGGCCCTGCTGTTACTGGAGCAAACGCAGGGCGGATTGAGGGGCCGCGTTGGCCTGGGCCAGCACGGTCTGTGCAGCCTGACTCAGGATCTGCGACCGGGTGAGCTTCGCGGTTTCTTCGGCGAAGTCGGTATCGCGGATCGCGGACTCAGAAGCCGACACGTTCTCGAGGGCGACGCCAAGGTTATTGATCGTCGAACCGAGCGTGAACTTCTGGAACGCACCGAGACGGCCACGAAGCTGGGCGACCTGCTTGATGGCAGAATCGACGATCTTCTGGGCGTCGTTGAGGCTGTCGCCGGTGATGGCGTTGTCGCCACCGGATTTGAGCGAGTCGAGGTAGCCGACACCCTTGGTGCCGAGGCTGCCCGTGGTCACCGCACCGATGCCGAGCGAGGCTTTGTCGGCTTCTCGCACCTTCGAGCCGAGCGAGAACGTCGCTCCGCCGCCGGTGATGTTGAAGGTGCTCTGGCCGGGGATGTTGAACTCATCCGCGAGCTTGAGCTCGACGTCGAGCGTGCCGCTGCGGAAGCTGACGTCCAGCCCGTTGGCGGTGGCACTGGAACCGTTGATCAGGACTTCGGCGTCCTGGCCGTCGTCCTTCTGGGTGTCGGTCGTGAACGCGCCGCCGAGCGACTTGACGCTGACGAACTGCGCCGAGCCGTACTCGGTCGAGTTGAACGACACCGCGCCGGCGGCGCTGGTCGCCGAGACGCCGGTGACATCCTTGAGCGCGTTAACCGCGGCAACGATGTTGGCGTTGGTGGTGCCCGAGGCGAAGCTGAGCTGTTCGGTGCCCAGGTTGCCGGCGATTTCGATGGTGACGGCTTCGGCGGTCGTGCCGCCGGTGTAGCTGATCGCCGCGGTCTGGCCGCTGGTCACGACCTGCACGGTCACCGCGAGGCTGCTGGCAGTGCCCAGCTTCGCCGCGTTGATGCGCAGGTCATTGACTGCCGTGCTGGCGACACCGGAGGTGGTGTAGTCCAGCGAACCGTTCAGGAGCTTCTTGCCCTGGAACGAGGTCGTGCCGGCGATACGGTTGATGGTCGACAGGATCGAGTCGACCTGAAGCTGGTTGGCGTCCACTTCTTCCTGAGACAGACCACCGGCGTTGGCGGCTTCGCCGACCAGCGACTGTAGTTCGGTCAGCAGGGAGCTGATTTCCGACAAACCACCCTCGGCGGTACCGATAATGTTGCTGGCTCGCTCGGCGTTATCAATCGCCTGAGAGATACCGGCCTTTTCGGCGCGAAGGTTTTCCGACGCAATAAGACCCGCAGGGTTATCCGCCCCTTTGTTGATCTTCAAACCAGTGCTGAGCCTCTCCAGGCTCTGATTCAACGCGTTGTTATTTTTCGTGAGAACCCGCTGCGCGATCAGCGAGGACACGTTGGTGTTAATCTTGCTCATTTGTCTTTCCCTAGACGATTTACAGGCCCGATCGCCGGTTGTTCAGGATCTGCGGTCCTGAGTAATAAGTAATGTTGGCGTCGGCCGTCACATTCCCTTGGTGCATTGACCGCTGTGGTAAAGGGAGAATCCTCAGCAGCACTCCACATCATTCATGTACCTGATCCAAGAGCCTCCTTTCCTGTTCGATTGAACCCGCGAGCTAAGGGCTCGCTCTTCAGTCCGACCGTACCGCCTTACCGAGGTGTTACCTCTGCGGAAGGCTCGAACTTTGTTAGAATCGACCCGGCCCATAGGCACACTTTAGATGTGTTAATCATCCCAACTTCACACCCGCTTATCGGTCCATGCCGTCTGAGGCGCGCCAAAGGCCACTCACATCCGAACCGTGCGGCGCGGGGCCTCTTATCAGACTCGCGCAAGACCTGCGCCAACACGCTGTTAGTTATCGTCCGTTCGCCTTAACGCGTTTCCGGGTAACCTCTTAGGGCATGCGGAAGACAGTTGACGCGATTGTCGCAGGCGTGCGCGACGGACTTCACCCCGGCGCGCAGCTGTTCGTGTTGCATCACGGAGGCGAGTCCTTCGAATTTCATACCGGGGATGCGTCGGCGAGCGCGTCGATGCTCGAATCCACCCGCATGCTCTGGATGAGCGCCGGCAAACCCATCACCGCCATCGCGATCATGCAGCAGATCGATAAAGGCAAGGCGACGCTCGATACACGCGTGGCCGATCTGATCCCGACATTCGGACGCAGCGGCAAGGACGCGATCACCATCCGCCACCTGCTCACCCACACCGCCGGCTTTCGCGGGCCGCTCAATAGCTTTGCGCCCGGTCCGTGGGAAGCGATCATCGAACGCTGCTGTGCGCTACGGCAAGAACCGAACTGGACGCCGGGCGAGAAAGCGGGCTACCACGTCGCCTCCAGCTGGTTCATCCTCGGCGAGCTTGTCCGAATCCTCGACGGGCGAACCATCGATCAGTACGTCCGAAAAGAAATCTTCGCATCCGTCGGCGCGGGCGACTCCACGCTCGGAATTTCCGAAGACGAGTTCGACGGCACCGAATCGATCGTCGCGCCTGACTTTCCCGGCAACACGCTTGTCGACGCCTGGACCATCCCCCGCCCGCCCGCCAACGCGCAGGGACCGATGCGCGATCTGGCGCATATCTACCTGTCGCTGCTGAACCACGACGGCAAGCTGCTGAAGCCCGAAACGTCGCGATTGATGATCCAGCGACACCGCGAAGGGATGTTCGACGAAACGTTCAAGCAAACCCTCGACTGGGGCCTGGGTTTTAAGCTCGACGGCAAGCGCTACGGCCACCCCGAACCCTACGGCTACGGCGAGCACGCCTCCGACGCGACGTTCGGTCACAGCGGCAACCAATGCGCCTGCGCCTTCGCCGACCCCGCCCACCACCTCGTCGTCGCATGGTGTACCAACGGCATGCCCGGCGAACCCAAACACCAGACCCGCCAGCACGCGATCAACAGCGCGATCTATGAGGATCTTTCGCTTGCCTAAGAGGCTGTGTTTGCCGGATAATGAGTCGCATGCCCAAGGCGATGGAAAAACTTGAACTCAAGGTGAAGCCCGGCATCAAGGCAACCGCCCAGATGCACCTTCAAAAGTTCCACTTTGCAGACATGAGCGAGTATTTTTCTTCGCTTGTTCGTGAGTTGGAGCGACGCCGGGCGCAGGATGAGTTGCACCGCCTTGTTGCCGAAGCGGAAATGGGTGGACCCGATATCGAAGGCACGCCGGATTATGTTGCATCGGTGCGCAAGCGAATCACCGCGAAGATCAATGCGTTGCCGAAGAAGCGGACCCGTTCGTGAAACACCGTTGGGTCATTCGTCCCGTCGCCGAGGCGGACATCGACGACATTGCCTTGTACATCGCAAAGCGCAACGTCGAAGCCGGGCATCGTTTCCTGCGGCAAGTGTTCGATGACATCGAGATGCTGGCCGCCAACCCGGGGTTCGGTACGCGAATTCCGGATTCGCCGTTGGATCTTCGCCGGTGGCGTGTAAAAGGATTCAATGCCATTGCGATCATCTATCGATCGACAACCGGACAGGTGCGCGTTTTACGCGTGCTGCACGGTGCCCAAGATTGGGATCGAATCCTGGAGCGACTGACAGACGGGTCATGATATGCCAACCAGCACCGTCGAAGACTACATCAAAACCCTTTACGTCGAGCAGCAGCGCTCGCCCGAGCAGCTCGTTGCGCTGGGCAAGCTGGCGACGGCGATGGAAGTGGTGCCGGGAACCGTGACGACGATGGTGCGCACGCTCGCCGACGCAGGGCTGGTGAAGTACGAGCCGCGCATCGGCGTCTCGCTCACCCCGGCGGGCGAAAAGCTGGCGCTGCACGTGCTCAGGCGGCATCGGTTGCTGGAATTGTTCCTGGTCGAGGTGCTGAAGTTCGACTGGTCGGAGGTTCACGAGGAGGCCGAGGAGCTTGAGCACGCGATGAGCGACAAGCTGATCGAGAAAATGGACGCCTACCTCGGCCGGCCGACCGTCGATCCGCATGGCGACCCGATCCCGTCGGCGACGGGCGAAATCAAACCGCGCCAGACCATCCCGCTGTCGCGTAGCGCCTCGGGGCAGCGGGTGCGGATCGCGCGGATCGATAATCAGGACCCGCGTTTCCTCAAATACGCCGACGACAACGGCCTGCGCCCCGGCGCTGAACTCGCCGTGCTGACTGCAGACGCCATCAGCGGTGCGATCACCGTCCGCACGCGCGACGACAAGCTCGTCGCACTCGGTTTCGCCGCGGGCGACGTGATTCTGGTTTCGCCGGTGTGATCCCCAGGTCGCATCTGTGGCGTGATGAGTGTGGCGTGAAAGGAATCCATGAAGGCCGTTCACGTCACACTCATCACGCCACACTACGCTTTCTTCACCACCGCCCACGCCTGCTCCAATCGTTTCTCGGAGACCGGCACCGCCGTCTTGATCTCCTGCGCGAAGAGTTGAATGCGAAACTCTTCGAGCATCCAGCGGTATTCGTCCAGCGCCGGATCGATCACGCCGCGTTGGGCGTGGCGTCGTGCCTGGTCGAGATACTTTTCCATCAGCGGCCGGATGACGCCCATGCCTTGCAGGTCTTTCATCAGGCCGGCGTTGGTCAATCGGGTGAGACGAACATCAATCCCGCGCAGGTAGCGCGGCAGGTGCTCCAGCTTCGACGACGGCAATGCCGTCAAGAACCGCTTCGGCAACAGTAGCTTCAATTGCTGCCGCATGTCTTCGATCGAATCCAGCAGCAGCGGCGGATAGTTCCGCGCCAGCACCGACGCCACCGCCTTGTGCCGCTCGATAATCTCCTCGACCGCTTTCCCCAGCGCCCGCGACACCTCGAACAGCCGCTTCCACGCCGCGCCGGCGCGGCGGGCGAACTCGTCCTGCGTCCGCACCACGCCCGTCTCACCAAAAAACGCCCGGTCTGCGGTCAGCAGCGTCAGGTCGTTCATCAGCTCGTCGCCCGTTCCGAAAGGACGATAGTTCAGCCGCAATGTGTCCAGACGCGGCAGGTCGCGCAGCGTGGTTTTGATCTCCCGCGCCGTCTGCACCATGAACAGCTTCCGCAGCCCCGCCGGCATCATCGCGGCGGACGATTCTTCCGAGTCCAGCAACCTTAGCGACACCGTCTCGCCCTGGTCGATCAGCGTCGGATAGCCATGCAAAAGCGCGCCCGAATGCTCCACCGCCACGCGCTCGGGCAGGTCGCCAAAATCCCACTGGGTCAGTGCATCGCGCGTATAGCGCGGGTCCGACAGCGACGAAAACGCCCGCCGAACCTTCTGCCCCAGTTTGATCCGCAGGTCCGCCAGATTTCGCGATTCGGCCAGCACGTCCTCGTTCGCGCCCATCACCCGAAAGTTCATGCTCAGATGCGGCGGAACCGAATCGAACTGGAAATCCCCCCGCGTCACCGTCTCCCCACTCATCTTCCACAAAATCCCCGCCACCTGATCCACAAACGACCCCACCCCGAACGGCGGCAGTTTCGCGACAACTTTCATCGCCGATTCATTGGCAGGGACGAACAGCGTCCGCAATTTTTTCGGCAGCGATCGGATGAGCGCTTCGGTCTTCTCCTGCACGAAGCCCGGCACCAGCCACTCCGCCCGCGCATCGGGGATCTGCGACAACGCATTCAGCGGCACGATCGCGGTCACGCCGTCATCGTCCTCGCCGGGTTCGTACTTATACTGGAGCGGCAACTTGATGCCTTCGAGCTCAAGCGAGTCGGGGAAATCGCGGGTGATTCGCAGTTTGGCGTCGGCGATGTTTCGTTGTAGCACGGGCGTCGGGCCCGTGGCATTTATACCGGAAACGGGCGAGACGCCCGTTCTACTTTCCAATCCTCGGAACACATCGATGTCGCGCAGCTCCAGATCATGCGAGTTGCTCCCCCGGCCGCGCTTGGTCCACTCGTCGAAGGTGGGGCCGGAGTAAATGTGCTCGGGAACGCGGGCGTCGAAGAAGGCGTAGCGCGTCGCGTTGTCGGTCAAGAGATCGTTCCGGCGCAGCTTCCGTTGCCACGATTCCACCAGCGAAATTTGCTGGCGGTTCTTCAGGATCGACGGGTGATCCGTCCGGAAATCGTTCTCCACCAGCGCGTGGTGGATGAAGAGTTGTCGCGACGTGAACGGATCGATCGGCCCGAAATG
>JBBQQZ010000210.1:0-6928 GCA_038215325.1 Tepidisphaerales bacterium
GTCGTCGTTCGCGAAGGCTATTGGGAAAATGTTGAACAGCGTGTTTGCGTCCGCGAAGGCGGCTGGCAGGTCGTTGAGCAGCGCGTCTGCGTACGCGAAGGGTACTGGACGTACGTCGCTGGCCCGCGTCGCGACATCGACCTTCACGTGAACAAAGGCAACGTCCACTACGACCGCGCCCGCAACGACGACGGCGACCAATACCGCGACGAACGTCGCGACCGCAACCGCGACCAACAGCGCGACGACTCCAACCGCTCGGGCCGTGGGTCGAATGATCGTGGGGATCGGTACCGCTGAGCGAACGCAGATCGGCCACGAATGGCACGAATAGGACACGAATAATGCAATTGAATTGAATGCATTTTATTCGTGCCTTATTCGTGTCATTCGTGGCTAAATCTCTTCCGTGCCACTTATCGCTTGATCCGCGCCGAGCCGCCCTTGAAGACGTGCGTCAGTTCTTCCAGATCGATCTGGGAAGAGTCGCCACGCGTGGTTTGCAGCAGTGCGCCGTGGGCGGCGCCGAGGTCGACGCATTCCTGAGGGGGCTTGCCGTTGAGGAATCCGTACGCAAAACCAGAACTGAACCCGTCGCCGCCGCCGACGCGGTCTTCGATTTCAAGGTCTTTGTATTGGCGCGATTCGTAGAACGTGCCGTTCACGTACAGGATCGCCGACCAGTTGTTGATCAGGCCGCTTTTCACTTCACGCAGCGTCGTGCCGACGACCTTGATGTTCGGGTAAGTCTTGACGACCTGCTCGACCATTTTCTTGTACGCGCTGGTGTCGAGCGCACCGAGATTGTGTTCGTCGATGCCTTCGACCTTGAAGCCGAGCACCGTCTGGAAGTCTTCTTCGTTGCCGATGAGGCAGTCGAGGTAGGGGACCAGGTCCTTGGTCTTGGCCTGGGCGTCTTTGGCGCTCCAGAGCTTGGATCGGAAGTTCAGATCATAGGAGATGCACGTCCCGGCCTCCTTGGCCGCGACGAGCGCTTCCTTGCAGACCGCCGCCGTGCCGTCGGAGAGCGCGGTGAAGATCCCGCCGGTGTGCAGCCAACGCACACCCTGCTTGCCGAAGATTTCCTTAAAATCGATTTGTCCCGGTTTCATGTTCATGCACGCGCTGTGGCCGCGATCGTAGAGCGTGACCGAGGCGCGAACGCCCGTGCCGACTTCGGTGAAGTTCAGACCAATGCGGTCCGCCTTGCCGACGCCGTCGTACTTCGCAATTGAGACCTTGGACATATCCACCCCGACCGCCCGGCCGTGGTTGACGATGATCCTGCCGACGGGGTTATCGACCAGCCGCGACAGGAACCCCGTTCGCATGCCCAGTCGCGCCAGGGCGTACGCGACGTTGTATTCCCCGCCCCCGACGTGGACTTCGAGCGTGGGCGAAAACTCGATCCTGCCATGCCCCGGGGGGCTCAGGCGGACCATGCATTCGCCAAGAGACATCAAATCGTATCGGGTGGAGGCGGCGTCGCGGAGGTTGAGTGACATACCTCAAAATGTACCCTCGTTTGACCCCGTGTCGAGCGAGGGACTTACACAACCTGCCCAATCGGTTTTTTGCCCGAGAAGGCACCGATTATAGAAATGGGGTGGTTCCGACTGTTGATCCGTCGCGAAGGTCCGATAAACTTTTGTTCATGCCAAAGTACGCTGTTGCGCCTAAGACGTTGGAGCAGGTCGCGGACGAGGTTGGGATGTACGCGTTGGATGCGTACCACTTCGTCCAGGACGGTCTGCTGTACACCGGCGATAAGCTGCACGGCCCGCGTCACCTCAGGCAAAAGCGCCACGTGACCGGCCAGCAACTCGCCGAGGCGCTTCGCGACATCGCCGTCAAGCAGTGGGGCATGCTCGCCCGCACGGTGCTGGAGCGCTGGGGCATTGTCAGCACTATGGATTTTGGCAGGATCGTCTACGCCCTGATCAACGCCGGACTGCTGAGCAAGGATAACGAGGATTCGATCGAAGATTTCCGCAACGTCTACGACTTCCGCTCGGCGTTCGACAAAACCTTCCGCATCGAGCTGCAAACGGTGAAAGCGTGACCGACGCACCCGCCTTGCCCACCCCGAAACCGCTGAAAGCCCAACGCGGCGCGTTGGGCGCGGCGCTGGTGATCTATGTCGTGTGGGTCGCGTTTCTGGCGTGGGTCTATTTCGGGCAGATGAAGCCGTAAATCCTTGTCGCCGCCCGGATCGGCTGCTAAAGTCGATGGACGTATGAGCGCCCACGACGTCATCGACCAACGGAGTCTGGTTTTCGGACGCGCGATCGCAGATCGGCTGCGTGTGCATCCCGAATACATCGCGGCAGCCCGGGCTCGGCTCGATCGCTGGTACGAGACCGCTTCTCCCGGGGTCCGCATCACGCTGGACGAGTGGCGAAGGGAGCTGGACGGGTCCCTGGAATCTGTGCTGAGGCTACTCACGTCGACGGATGACCGTGCAATTCGCCTGCGGCAATCCAACCCGTTCCCCGGTGTACTCACGGAAGTCGAACGCACCGCCATCCTCCGACAGTTTGACCGCCATGACACGGCCGCAGCTTGAGCACATCATCCGCGCCGCCGCCGCGAACGCGGATGTTCGCGATATCGTCGTCATCGGAAGTCAGTCCGTATTGGGGAGCACGCCAAATCCGCCAATCGAGTTGACCGTGTCGATGGAGGCCGATGTCTTCCCGCTCGATGCGTCGGATCGATCCATCCTGATCGACGGTGCGATCGGCGAACTGTCGCTGTTCCACGAGACTTTTGGATACTACGCTCACGGTGTAGACGAGATGACTGCCGTGCTCCCAGACGGTTGGCGGGATCGTCTGGTCAGGGTAGAGACCGCTGGGACCATGGGCGCTGTCGGCTGGTGCCTGGAACCGAACGATCTCGCGGTCAGCAAGTTGGCGGCGGGCCGGGAGAAGGATTTTGCGTTCGTGGACGCGATGATCGCAGTTGAAATCGCCACGCTCAGGATCATCAACGCGAGGATCAAGCAGACCGGACGCCTCGACGACGCGTCGCGGACGCGACTTCTCGCTCGTCTAAAAGGCTGAGCTTACCCGTCCAGTTCGCCCGAACCGGCCATCGGTGGGGGGGCGGTGATTTTGATGTCGCCGGCGAGCCAGGGGTCGCCGTGGGGTTTGCGCATCACGAAGGCGTCAAATCCCAGCCACGTGGCGCACACGCTGACGGCGTGGCGGGCCTGGTCGGGGGTTTCGAAGAGCTGTTCGATGCGGCGCTGGTCGCGCGGGTCATGCCAGGCGTCGACGAGGTTCCCGACCGTGTACACCCTCAGCACCTGCTGGAGCGACAAGGCGATCTCAGGTTTCAGCACCGTGGTGAGCGGCACATCGAGGATGGGATTCGAGTCGAGCATCGGTTGAATACGAACAGGGTATAAGCGCTGCGTAAACTGTCAACAAAAGCCGCTCTGTCACGTCAGCTTGACCACGGCGGCGGTTAGTTCTACAACCGACGTTTCGTTTTGTGGCGAGTGCGCGCTTTGGCTTCGGAAAAAATGAACGCCAAGGTGCCAGAACGCCAAGAAGACAAAGAGAAGACATTTGAAAACCCATCAGGTTAAAACGCACCGCGATCCGTGCGATTCTCACTCGGTTTTTGCATTTCTTGGCTCCTTGGCGTCTTGGCGTTCAATCTTTTCAGCGCGTGAAGAAAGAGCTACGACATGTCCGCTTCTTCGTTTCTCGATGGAAATGCCTGCGTCGTCGGCCTTCAGTGGGGCGATGAGGGCAAGGGCAAGATTGTCGATTATCTCGCCGAACAGGCGGACGTCATCGCCCGCTATTGCGGCGGCGCCAATGCCGGGCACACGGTCGTCATTGATGGCGTGAAGCACTCCACCCACCTGCTCCCGGTCGGCGTGTTCCGCCGGCATACGCTCAACATCATCGGCAACGGCGTGGTGCTCGACCCGGAAAAGCTGTTCGACGAGATCGAAGTCAATACCGCCAAAGGGTTTGCGATCACGCCAGAGACGCTCAAGGTCAGCTACAAGACGCACGTGGTGATGCCCTGGCACAAGCTGGAAGACGCCGCCCGCGAGACCGCCGCCGGTGCCGATGGGATTGGGACGACCAAGCGGGGTATCGGCCCGACCTACGCCGACAAAATGCACCGCACGACCGCGATCCGCGTCGGCGACCTGCTGCACGAAGATTCGCTGAAAGCCAAGATCGAGAAGATCGTCGAAGGCAAGAACAAGGTCTTCGCCGCCGTCTACAACGAGGCCCCGCTGGACGCCAAGGCGATCTTCGAGCAGTACCGCGAGTTTGGCCGAAAGATCGCGCCGTACGTTGACGACACCGGCTACCTGCTCATCCAGGCGTGGAAAGCGGGCAAGAAGATCCTCTTCGAAGGCGCCCACGCCGCGCTGCTGGATGTCGATCATGGGACTTATCCCTATGTCACGAGCAGTAGTTGTTCGACCCTGGGGCTGTTCAGCGGCACGGGCGTTCCGCCGCAGTGCGTGAAGCAGTACATCGGGATCATGAAGGCCTACAGCACCCGCGTGGGCGGCGGGCCTTTTCCGACCGAGCAGGAGAACGACACCGGCAACTACATCCGCGAACGCGGCAACGAATACGGCACGACGACGCGTCGCCCGCGCCGCATCGGCTGGTTCGACGCTGTTGCAGTGAAGTACAGCGCCGATCTGTGTGGCGTGACGACGATCGCAGTCATGCTGCTGGACGTGCTCAGCGGACTCGACGAACTGAAGATCTGCACCGGCTACCTCGTCAACGGCGAAAAACTCCCGTATTTCCGCGCCGACGTCAACACCCTCGCCGCCGCCGAGCCGATCTACGAAACCCTTCCCGGCTGGCACGCCAACCTCAGCGCCTGCAAGCACTTCGATGAATTGCCGACGGAAGCCAAAGCCTACGTCCAACGCCTCGAAGACCTGATCGGCGTGCCGATCACGATGGTGAGCGTCGGCCCCGACCGCACGGCGACGTTGATGCGGTAGGATTCTTTAGCCGCAGATGGACGCAGATAAACGCAGATAAAGACGGAAGACGTTTTGGTGCCCGTCCCGAGATAACTACTACGAATGCCGGATCATGCGGTAGCCGCAGGTCTACGACCTGCGCGTCTTCCGCGTCGGAAAAGCCAGACGAAGACGCGCACCGCGTAGCGGTGCGGCTACTGGGTCGCACGGCGAACCCTACATCGCGCAACCAATAAGCGCGATCTGGATTATTCGTGTTCCATTCGTGTGATTCGCGTCCATCTGCGGCTTCAATCTTCACCCTGCCTTGGGCATTTTGAACTTCGCGATATAGATCTGCGACGTCTGATCCGCAGAGCGTTTGCTGGTCCACATCAGGTACTTTCCGTCGGGGCTGAAGACCGGGAGTAGGTCCGCGCCTTGCGTGAAGGTGAGGCGGAGCTTTTTCGTGCCGTCGGAACGCATCATGAGCAGTTCGTATTCGTGGCGCTCGTTGATGTTGGCGGCGTAGACGATGTGTGCGCCGTCGGGGTGCCAATAAGGCCCGAAGTGGACGGCGGGGTCGTTGGTGAGTTGCTGCTCGCGCGCCAGGCCGGTGATCTGGCCGAGTTCGTTGACGACGACGTCGGCGACGAAGAGTTGGAGAAGGTTGTTGTTCAGGCGGTCGGCGCGGAAGACGATCTTTCGGCCGTCGGGGCTGAAGAAGGCGCCGCCGTCGTAGCCGTCGGTTTTGGTGAGGCGGGTGACGTTCGATCCGTCGGCTTTCATGACGTAGAGGTCGGCGTCGCGGCTGGTTTTGGGGTCGCGCGTGGGATCGCCGTCGCGGGTGGAGGTGAACAAAATCCACTCGCCGTCGGGGGAGTAGACGCATTCGGCGTCGTAATAGCGGTTGTCGGTGATGGGGTGCTGGGCGAGGTTGATGCCGCGGGAGAATTCGGTCGCCGCGATCGCGCCCTGCCAGGCGTCGGCGCGGAAGATTTCCATGCCTTTCGGGAACGGCCAGCGGTACTCGCCGCCTTGGCGCTGGTAGCCGCCGGCGATTTCGGCCTTGTCTTCCTTGCCGACGGTCGAGGCGAAGATGACGCTGAGCCCGTCGGGGGAGAAGAACCCGCAGGTGTTTCGCGAATCCGGCGGGGTGACGCGGATCGGCTGGCCGATACCCGTGACGCGGTCGCCTTGGCGCAGTAGCCGGGCGATGAACATCTGGTAGTGATCCTCGCCGGTGGGCGTGGCCTGGAAGATGATCCAGTTCATGTCCGGCGAGAAATAGGCCTCGCCGGCGGCTTTGAAGCCGCTGGTGAGCTGGGTGATCTCGTCAAAGACTTCCTTCTCCGACGTCGGCGGCTGGACGCAGCCGGAGGTGAGGCACAGCAGGAGAAGCAGCGGCGCGATCCTTCGCATAGGGTGGTTCCCTTTCCGAGTGTCGATTTTCGATTGCCGATTGACAGAATCGGCGAATCGATTCTCATTCGGCAATCGAAAATTGGCAATCGGTAATTTCGTGATGGACGCAAAGCTGGCGAAAAAACTTCAGCAGCTTCTTTCGCGCGACACCGCCGGCCGGGCGTCGCCGCGGTTGCAGGCGGATGCGCAGCGGCTAATCGACCAGTTGGCGTCGGTCGCCACGCTATCGCTGACACCGAAACCGCCCCTGATCGACGTGCTGCAACTCGCCTGCTACGCGCTGCAATTGCCCATGCGACAATCTGACAGCCTCCCCGTCGGCAAGTCCGGGCAGCTCAACCTCCGCCAACGCTCCGAACAGGCCGCCGAGCTGCTGGTGAGCGAAGCCGGGGATTTGATCGAAGAAACCACGCTCGATCGTGTCACCCGCGTGCTGCTGGATTTGCCCTCGCGCGAGCCTGAATCGGACGACGCCCGCCTGCTGGCGGACGTGGTGAACCTGGACGACTTCGGCCTCACCGGCCTGCTGGCGAGCACGGTGCT
>JBBQQZ010000211.1:0-6923 GCA_038215325.1 Tepidisphaerales bacterium
GGGGCGGCTACCACATCCCGCGCCACTGGAACCTCTTCACGCCCGCCACCCTCAAAAAACTCCTCGAAGACGCCGGCCTGAACGTCATCGCCACCACCTTCCAGACCGGCCACAGCTTCTGGATGTACTCGTACCAACACACACTGAACTTCGGATCGCACCCGCGCAAACGCCTCGCCCGATTCTTCAACCCCCTCAAGGGGTTGCCGATGCTCGTGGCGTTTACCGCATACGACAAGCTGCGCGCCAAGCTTGGCGCGCGAACCAGTGCGATGCTGATGCTGGCACAGCGGCCAGGTCGATAGCGCATTCCCAGCACTGCCGCACTCAACTTGCAGTTCCGCCTCAGTTCAAAGCGCCTCCCGCCTTACCCTTCGCAAGAGCCGGGCGATCGACGATCTGGTGCCCTGGCTGGATCTCAAGGGGATCAGCACCGGCGAGATGCCCGACGACCTCGTTCACCTGGGCTTTGATTCCACGGGCCTCTCGCCCGCAAGCCGATGAAGTGTTGGCCAACACGGAAAACGCTTGCACCAGCGATAGCACCAACTTCCGGCGAAACGTGCAAATCGGCGACGCTCACTGACAAACGCAACCCCATTGAACCGGCCGAAACGCGCATCGCCGGACGTGCGAAAATGCCCGCATTTGTCGGGCCGATTCATGCTCTGGCAATCACTGGCGATGCGAAATGAGAAGTGAGCCGACTGGGACTCGAACCCAGGACCCTGGCATTAAAAGTGCCATGCTCTACCAACTGAGCTATCGGCTCGACCGACCGCGTGTGCTCACGCACCCGCAGTTTGGCCTTCCTTCCGAGGAAGGATCGGGAATAATACGGACTCGCGCAAGAGAACTCAACTAACATACCGCGGCAGTTGAAACCCCACCGTAATCGCATGTTCACGCGGATATAAGTTTTGGCAGATAGTCGTGACCCCTGCTACGTCCGTTCGACCAGAACGCCGGCTGATTCGTACATCGACGGCCGGGCAGATCTGACGCGTTTATCGATTCGTGCTCTGAAACAGATCCTCAGGGTGCTGGTCGAGCAGATTTCGTCCGGCAAGACCCATCACCGCCAAGGCAGAGCGCAGCGCCGGGTGCCGATCTTCCCCCAACTGCTGCCTCACCAGCGTGACGGATTCGAGAAGGCCGAGCCGGGCACGGCGCATGTGACCAATCGTTATCGTGACGACTCCCAAAACCTGCGGACGCAACTCCTGCGGATCATGCGGCGGGCGAAGGTGCAACCGTTTGAGAAGCCTTTGCACAACATGCGGGCAAAACGCGCCGAATCGCTTTTTGCGAAAAACATCCACTCAGCCTGTCTTATCCTTATATCCACAAAATCTTTGCGGCCCAGGTCGAAATTGCACTTGCCAACCTCGAACGCATTTATGCTGCCGTGGGCAATGCGTTTGACGTTGATGACCCATTCAAACTATGCTGAAACGGTGCTACTGACGTTGCCCACGGGTCCGAAACGTCCGCAAACGTCCCGAATACTATGTCATCCGTAAGTGCCGACGTTCTCGCGACATGTGGAAGCAACAACGACTTGTCTGAAGTATCCCCAAAGTACGTTTCAGAAGCCGTGGGCTTTTTCTGTGCGCTGTGTCCGGGGACGTTTGATGTCAGCGCGGTGCTTCGGTTTCGTTGCCTTCCATGGCGGGTCCGGCGGAGGGTTCGCCGAAGGGGTTGTCACTCGTCAGTTGATCGACGCGCGTCTGCACCAGTGTGTCGATGTTCTGCGCGTCGCTGGCGAGTTGCTTTTGTTCTCGCTCGATCGTTTCCTGAAGATTTTCCAGACGGTTTTTGCGATCGTCGAGCGCCTTGCGAAGCACGTCCTTCACCTTCTCACGCAACTGCTCACGCGCCGCATCGCGGGCTGCGGTATCCTGTGAGTCGGCCACATCCTGCCAGGCACGCACCGCGCCCCACATGTCGTCTTCGGCGCGGGCCTGCTGCATCGCGACCTCGTACACGTTCGGCGTCATCGCCTGCATGCCCAGCAGCGAACGATAGCGATGGATGATTCGGAACCGCATGTCGAGCGCAAGCCTTTCCTTGCCCTGCGTTCCCTGGATCGTGACGAAAACGTCCCATCGCTTCGGGAAGTTCTCCTTCATGAACGTCGAGATTTGCTGCCATTCTTCCTCGGTGACCTGTTGGCTCCACCGGCCACCACCAACCCCGCGCCGTTCGCCGTAGCCTCGATCGGGCCGGGGACGTCCGTCCGGACCGACCTGTCGGATCGATCGACGATCCTCTCCCGTGGCTGGCTGGGTCGAAGGCTCCTGCGCCCACGCACCGCCGGGCATGAGGTTCGACAGGACGCAGGCGGCGAGGATGAGGAGGCGTTTTCGCATGATCGTTACCACGTGGCGTTGTCCCGTAGATAGTTGACGATTTGCAGTTCCTGCCACACCTCGATCTGCACGCGTTCGGGTGGCGTGGCGTCCCAGATCGCCAGGTACGCCTGGTCCGCTGGATCGCGTTCGCGTTGCCAGTCGGGGTAGTAGCTGTTGGCGATGTCACGATTGTCCTGCTTGGTGGCGGTCTGCCACCAGATCAGCATCCCGATCCCCAGCACCGCTGCGGCGGCGGAGGGGTAGATGAACCAGCGGAAGCGCCGGGGTGTTTCGTGGTGGTCATCGATCGACGCGACGGCCTTGTTGCGGCCGCGGATGGTGTCGCCGAACGACCGCGCGGCGCTGAAGGACGACCCGATGCGCAGCGTTGCCTCGGCGCGGCCGAACGCCGAATCGAGCGAGTCGTACGCACCGCGCATCGATTCGTACATCGCGCGCAACTGTGCGTCGCTCGTGAGCATCTCCTCCACCTCCGCCCGATCCTCCGCCGGCAGTTCATTGGCGAGGTACATGAGCAGAACCGCTTCGTTGTTCTGGAGGTTGGTGAGGAAGGTGGACATGATTAGTTGCCAGTGGTTAGATGCCAGTTGCCAGAAAATCCGCCGATCAGCAGTACGCCTTTACTGGCAACTACTAACTGGCAACCGGCAACTTTTGATTCAACTCTCCATCATCTCCTTCAACTTGATCATCGCCTTGTGCATTCTGCCCAGGGCCGTGTTCAGCGGGCAGCCGAGCATGTCGGCGATTTCTACGAATTTCAGCCCGCTGTAATAGCGGAGCATCAACACCTGTCTTTGCGCCTCGGGCAATCGGGCGATCGCCTGACGCAGCTTGATCTCGTCCTCCGACGCCTCGATCCGCGTTCCGGCGTGCGGCGCTTCGGCGTCGGTGACCAGCTTCAGCCCTTCATGCGCCACCCGCTGCCTCCCGCGCGACCGCCACAGGTCATTGGCCTTGTTGGTCGCAATCCGGAACAGCCACGCCTTAAACCCACCCGCGCCCGACGACGGATCAAACTTTTCCAAATGCTCCAGCACACTCAACCACGTCTGCTGGTGCAACTCTTCTGCCACCCCCATCTGCCCGCTCAACCGATGCAGATAACGCATCAGCGCCTCGTGGTACCTCAGCACCAGCTTTTCCCCCGCCAGCGCATCTCCCTCCCGAAGTCGGCCGAGCAAAAACTCGTCCGTCTCGGTCCCGACCGGCATGTCCCCGAAAGGCATGCCACCGGCCGACACGTTCCCAAAAGGAACGTCGCTGGGCGGCGTCGCGAGGCTCAGAGGCGTGTCCGTCGCATGGGTCGTCATAGTTCACAACGTCGGTCGAGGCCGATTATTGTCGATCCGCCAGCGAATGTAGCCGCCAAAATTGGCGTAATCCAATCGCGCTACAATTAACAGTGCTTATTACACCTAAGTCTTTGTCAAAGCACTACTAAAATCAAAAATGAGCCGGGACGGAACGCGGTCTTAATTTACCCAGATTAACGTTCCGTCGTCCTGCGTTGCCTGACTGGATCGCCGCATCGATCCGAATAGGCTCGGAAGTGATGAGATGGCTGATGTCGTCCGGATCGCCCACCTCCAGCATTTTTGCTAGAGGTAAACTATATCATCAAAAGTTCAGTGCGTGTTTCGGTCATCCGATACTATTATGCCAGAACTGGTAATAATTTGTTGACATTTATTCCCGAAACTGGCGATCGACCTGATTCAGCAGCGCCTCGGTGTCGCTGAACTCATGTATAAAAAAAGGAGCGACAATGCTTGAAGATAAGAAAGAACAAACGACGACCCGCAGCAGCGGAAACGTCTTCGCTGACCTCGGTCTGCCCGACGCTGAAGACCTGATGGCAAAAGCGAAGCTCGCCTTGCACATCCGCAGCACCATCAAGGCGCGCAAGCTCACTCAAACGGAGGCCGCCGCGCTGCTTGGTCTTGACCAACCAAAGATCTCATCCATCGTTAACGGCCGTCTTGAAGGATTCTCGACGGACAGACTGATGCGTTTCCTGAATGACCTTGGCTGTGACGTGCATATCTCTATCTCCACGCCCCACCCTAAGACGCGCGGCCAATTGGTTTTCGCTTGAAGGGCACGTTCACAAAGAACTTTGTCAGTTCTTCCGCGACGTTTCGATCGGCTTTAGGATCGACGGGAAGCGCCTCGGCCGAACCTGGCCGGCTTTTCGCTCCCGCAGCGTAATGCCAGACGACCCGGACACTTTCGCCTTGCATCGCCAGTTGCGACGCCTCCGCGCGGCGGCGATCCGTTCACGCGAACACGGACCCGACGCCCGTACTGCTCGTTGAATTCTGGGCGCGCTTTGCGAACGCTGCGGCCTGGCGTTGGATCATTCACGACGGATGCGGCGACGCTTTGGAGGATCGAATGTGAGACGATTCACCCGACATCAACGCACGGAACCCGTACGGGCTGGATCACCCGTGCGGCGACGCGGGCGCGGGTTGTTGCTGAGGCGGCGGGACCGGTTGCGGGCCCATGCCCGGCGGCATGGCGGGGGGCATGGGTTGGGCTTTGTCGGGGTTTTTGGCGATTTGCAGCATGAGGTCGGTCGAGCCGATGAGCGAGCGCGGCTGCGGGTGTTTCATGACGATCGAGAGCGGGTACGCGGCGACGTCGGCGCTGGGGGTGTGGGTCAGAAGCTGGCGTTTGCTGCCGGGCAGATTCGGTAGCGACGCCCGGCCGACCGCGACGCCTTCGCCGGGGATCGCCAGACGGATGTAAAGCTGCTGAGTGGTGTCGCCAGTCATCGATCGGATGAGCGAAAAAACGTCGTCGATCGAATCGGCATGAAAACGAAAGGGGGAGAATCGCATCTCGTCCATCGTAAATCGCTGGGCGTCGCTGATCGTGATCGCGACCGGCCCGTCGGAGAGGTCATCAGGCAGTTTGAGGTCGTAGGTGTGTAGTTCGTCCTTCCCCTTCCACGGACGCGACGTGACGAAGAGTCGCACGGTTTCGCCGGGCTTGTAGATGCGCTTGTTCGCCGTCGCGCCGCGGAGTTGGTCAACTTCGATGATGTTGCTGATCGTGACTTTGCCCGTGATCTTCTGGGGATACGTCCGCGCGAACGGGTTCTCGATCGCGAACATCACCGGCGTTTGCAGATCGCGAACCAGTTCCATCGCCTGCATGAGCGAGGTGGTCTGGTTCTTCATGGAGACGACGTGGCCGCCAGCAAATTCCATGTTCAGCTCGTAGCGAAGCGTGAACTCCGCCGGCAACTGGCTGTGCCCCATGATGGCGGCGGCGATGGCGCTGGTGGTTCCGAAAGGCGTGAATCTAGGATGCCGCACGACATCGTATTTGTACGTCACCGGCTCCGAGCGCTGCGGGGTGGTGACGGTGATTTCGATCGGGATCAACGCCGGCGACTTGCCGATCCTGCCCGCGATCGCGACGGCTTCGTCGGAGTAGATCGCGCCGTCGGTGCGGATCATCGAACCGAGTTTGAAGCTCATCGATTCGTTCGGAATGATCGTGTGGATGTAGCCGACGCCCATGGGCAGATCGACGGCGCCTTCGGAGTTGAACTCATGCCCGAAGGCGAAAACGCGGTCGCCGATGACTTCGGTGACGGTTCCGATGGCGGACATATCCAGATCACCCGAGACGATCGGAATGCCAATCGCGGCCCCGGGTTCGAGCTTGGCGCCATTGACGCCCGCCGGCGCGTCGCCCGCGCCGCCAGATTGCAGGAGCGTGAGGTTGGTCTGCTGGAAGAGCGGCTGAAGTTGATTGACGAACGATTGCGGCACGCCCGAGACGGTCAGCGGAAGCGCCAGCGGGCGCATGGTTTGCGTGGGCGGGGCGCTGGTTTGCGAGAGAGGCGATGGCGGGGACATCATCGACCTCATCAGCGGCCGTGCATCCCACGTGCTCGCCTGCGCCTTGGCCGGAGCTTGCTCGCGCGCCTCGGCGGGCACGCGCAGCATCTCCTCGATGGGCCTTACGCCAGCGATCGGATCCTTCGAAAACTGCCACCCCAGCGCGAACGCGCCGATCATCCGCTCGTGCCCCTGGTCGTCCACCAACCAGATCGGCGACCCGCTCATCCCCGCCACCGCGCCGCTGTGCTCCAGCCCCTGACCTTTGCACCGAATCAGCACCACGTCCTGCTTCGGACCCATTTGATTTTTCAGCACCGAAATGACTTCGACATCGAACCGTTCCAGCTTGGTTCCACTGAAGACGCTGAGCCCGTACCCGGCCATGCCGGCGCGGACTTCGCTGGTGCGCATGTGCCTGGCCGGATCGAACAATTCGACCTGCTTCGGCGCCTCCGCTCGGGCGGCACAACCCCAACAGACCAGCATCAGCAAGGCACAAATCGATCGTCTCATCCCCCAAGCGTAGGTCGCCGGCGGTTCACCTTCAAGCAAAACGCCGGTATACTCGCAATGCGTGCCCGCGTAGCTCAGTTGGATAGAGCACCGGTTTCCTAAACTGGAGGTCACAGGTTCGAGCCCTGTCGCGGGTACCTTGAGAGATTGCAGCGGTCGGCAATGCGTCGCAAAT